>JAQGHJ010000396.1 GCA_028288905.1 Phycisphaerales bacterium
CGAGCGGGCCGTCCGCCGGTCGGCCGCCCTGAACAACGCGGCCCCGCGGCTCAGGGGAATATGAGTGCGGGCCGGGCGGGCGAGGGTGGTGTCCAGACCGCGGTCCGAGCCGGTTGGTTAGCTATTACCCGCGTGAACGCGTCTCTGTCCGCGGGCTCGTGGAGCACCGCCTGCCAGACGTTCCCGCGGTCCGGGGCGTGGTAGTAGCCGACGGCTTTGGCAGTTCGCCCGGCCCCTGGCATGGCCGGAGCGGCTGTCGGCTCGGATGGCGACGGCGGTCAACAAAATTCAGGAAGGTCCCCTTCCCCTTCCTCCACCGGGCCGCCTTCAGCGCCGGCGACGGACGACGGCGACGGCGGCGAGGCCCACCAGTGCCAGCGAGCCTGGCTCGGGAACGAACGTGGCCGTGACGTCGTCGATCGCCATCACCCGGTCGGCGGCGGGCTCGGGCGTCTGCGTGTCCCGCCAGCGGAACGTCAGCGTCTGGCCCGGGAGCCAGTTCAACCCGGAAACCGCGCCCGTCGGCTGCGGGTTAGTCGTTGCGCTGACGGGCACGGTGGCGGTGCCCGCAATCGTCGAGAAGTCGAACGCCGGGGCGGCCGTCCACGTCGCCGACCCGTCCGCCAGATCGGGGGCGTTGAAGGCGTACGAGAAGTTCGTCGTGTCGACGACCGTGGGATTGATTGCAGTGCTCGCGGCACCGGTAATAGGCGAGCTCGACGAGAACGTGAGCGCGAAGGCGTCCACGGCCGCGCCGGTGTTGTTCACGTACGTCAGGCCGAACGCGCTGTACCCGCCGGGCGCGACGAGCACGTTGTATTGGACGGTGCTCAGGACCTGGTTAGTGATCGTGATCGCCTGCGTGTTGCCGTAGGCGATATTGCGGCGGATCTCGGTCAACGACTGCGCGTTGGCGTAGTTCACCGGCGTCGTCCGGCCGGACGCGATGTCGTTGGTCGTCCCGCCTCCGGACACGTACACCGACAGGCCGGTGACGGTGGTGATCGGGACGTACGCCGCCGGCGTCGTGCCGATGTTGAAGTTCTCGGTGTACGGCGTGCCGGCGGTCGTCACCGCGATCGATGCCGCGCCCGCCGTCGAACAAGCCAATGCGATTACGCCCGCCGCGGAAATAAGGATTTTCTGCACAGCTTTTCGCCCTTAAAGTCGGAGACGCGGTTGGCGGAAGTCTATGCGTACCGGCTCGAATTGCAACGTTAAAATGCGTCAAAAATGACCTGTTAACGTGCAGAGCATTCAGCCGGGCAATCGACCTACTCGAAGAAATTGGGCAACCTGGGCCGACGAAGCAGATTGAGGACATCCGAGCGCGGGGGTGAAGAAAGGGGACAGGCGAGGAGGCAAGGTAAAGGGGACATCATTAACATTTTGGGTGAATGGGACCGTCCACCAAGGTGATTGATGTGCGGCCGTGCCGGGGCTCCGGGTCCGCCTGGCACCGCCCCGGCGCGTCCGGTTGCCGGCGGTCCGCGGTGTCCGCCAGACCGGCTTCCGCACGTTCCGCGGTCGCCCGGTGTTGCCATATCATCCCGCGCCATGCGCATCGCCCTGTGCCAGATCAACCCGACGGTCGGCGACCTCGCCGGGAACGCGGCCAAGCACGTCGACTTCATCGCCCGCGCCAAGGCCGCCGGGGCGGAGCTGGCGGTGTTCCCGGAGCTGTCGCTGCTCGGGTACCCGCCGAAGGACCTGCTGCTGAAGCGGTCGTTCGTGGACGAGAACCTGCGGGCGGTCGAGCGGCTGGCGGCCGGGGTAACCGGCATCGACGTGATCGTCGGGTACGCCGAGCGGAACCCCAACCCGGTCGGCCGGCCGCTGCACAACGCGGTCGCCCTGCTGCGGGACGGGCGGGTGGCCAGCCGGCACCTCAAGACGCTGCTGCCGACGTACGACGTGTTCGACGAGAGCCG
This sequence comes from Phycisphaerales bacterium, assembly GCA_028288905.1. Taxonomy (GTDB): domain Bacteria; phylum Planctomycetota; class Phycisphaerae; order Tepidisphaerales; family Tepidisphaeraceae; genus Humisphaera. The sequence goes on from JAQGHJ010000396.1 coordinate 1,932, forward strand.
GTACTTCGAGCCGGGGGCGAAGGACGAGCACGAGAACCTCGTGCCGGTGACGGCGGCCGGCGGACGGCGGCACGTGGTCGGGATGAGCGTGTGCGAGGACCTGTGGAACGACGAGCAACTGATCGCCCGCCGGCTGTACCACGAGAACCCGATCGGGGACCTGATGAGCGCCGGGGCCGAGCTGCTGGTGAACGCCAGCGCCAGCCCGTTCGTCGTCGGCAAGCACGCGTTCCGGCTCGAGCTGATCGCCGCCCAGGCGAGGCGGTTCGGCAAGCCGATCGTGTACGTGAACCAGGTCGGCGGGAACGACGAGCTGGTGTTCGACGGGAACAGCGTCGTGATTGACGGGAGCGGGCGGGTGGTCGGCCACGCCAAAGGGTTCGTGGAGGACCTGCTGGTCGTCGACGTCGAGGTGCCGGCGCTGGCGGGCCAGGGGACGGCGGGCGCGACGGGCACGAGCGCGGCTGCCGCGTCGGCGGGCGCGGGCGGCTCCCCCCTCTCCCCCCGGGAGAGGGCGGGGGTGAGGGTGAGCGTCGAGGTGGACGGCGTGTCGAGCACCGGCAGGCCGGCGGGCGCCGCGAGCACGGGCTCGATCGATATTCAGCCTCACCCTAACCCTCTCCCGGGGGGAGAGGGGACCGGAGGGGCGGCCGCCCTGCGGGCGTCGCACGCGTACGCGGGCGAGCGGGTCGGCCTCAAGGCCGCCCCCGCCCCGGGCGAGCCGGACGCCGGGTCGCCCGACGGCGGGTACGCCGACGCCGACCTCGCCGACGTGTTCAACGCCCTCGTCCTCGGCCTCCGAGATTACGTTTACAAGACCGGGTTCAAGAGCGTCGTCCTGGGGCTGTCCGGCGGCATCGACTCCGCTCTCGTCGCCGCCCTCGCCGTCGAGGCGTTCGGGCCGGACAAGGTCGTCGGCGTCGGCATGCCGAGCCGGTACAGCTCCGGGCACAGCGTCGACGACGCCCGCCAACTCGCCGCGAACCTCGGCATGACGTTCCACGTCGTCCCGATCCAAGGCCCGCACTTGACGTTCGAGGCGGCCCTGTCGGAGGTGTTCGCCGGCACGACCGCCGACGTGACCGAGGAGAACCTCCAGGCCCGCAGCCGGGGCGTCGTCCTGATGGCGATGAGCAACAAGTTCAACCACCTGCTGCTGACCACCGGGAACAAGAGCGAACTGGCCGTCGGGTACTGCACGCTGTACGGGGACATGTGCGGCGGGCTGGCCGTCATCTCCGACGTGCCCAAGACGCTCGTCTGGGCCCTGAGCCGGTATTACAACAAGTTGAAGGGCACCGACGCCATCCCGCGGAACAGCATCGAGAAGCCGCCGAGCGCCGAGCTGCGGCCCGGGCAGGTCGACCAAGACTCGCTCCCGCCGTACGAGATCCTGGACGGCATCCTGTTCCGATACGTGGAGGAGGAGAAGGGCCCGCGGCAGATCGCGGTCGAGGGGTTCGACCCGGCCGTTGTGGACAAGATGCTCCGCCTGATCGACCGGAGCGAGTACAAGCGGCGGCAGGCGGCCCCCGGCATCAAGGTGACGAGCCGGGCGTTCGGCAGCGGCCGGCGGATGCCGATCGCCCAGCGGTACGTCCCGGCCGTCGTCGATGCCGACGGGACGCTGCTGAACGCGGCGCGGTGAGGGCTGACCGCGCCGCGGCGCGGTTGAGCGCCCGCGGCGAGGGCGAGCGTCCGGAGCCCCGAAGGGGCGAAAGAGCCTGAACGTCAGCCGACGCCCGGGCTCTTTCGCCCCTTCGGGGCT
>JAQGHJ010000243.1 GCA_028288905.1 Phycisphaerales bacterium
GCAGTGCCGGCGTCGCTGGCCACCCCGCGGGCCGCGCTCAAGTGGTTCGCCGCCGCCCTGCGGGACGGGGACGCCGAGAGGCTCCGGCAGGTCGTGCTCACCACCCGCCCGGCCGAGGAACGGATGATTGCCGGCATTGCCGACACGGCCCGGGCCCTGGCCGGGCTGCACGCGGCGGCGTCGGCGGCGTTCGGGCCCGACGCGGCCGGGCGGTTCGCCGACGACGCCGCCGCCGACTTCGACCGGACCTCTGCCCGAATCGACGCGGCCGACGTCGCGGTCGACGCCGACGCCGCCACCGTCCGGTACCCCGAGGACAAGGACCACCCCTACCCGCTCAAGCGGGTCGGGACGACCTGGATGGTGCCGGCCGCCCACTTCACGGGGGGCGCCGACCCGGCCGCCCTCGACCGCCGGCTGGCCGAGCTGCGGGTGCAGACCCGGATCGTCGCCGACCTGACCGCCGAGATCGCCGCCGGACGGTACAAGAACGCCGACGCCGCCGGGCAGGCGTGGCGGAGCAAGCTGATGGCCGCCGTCGGCGGCGGGCCCGACTCCAAGCCCGCGTCCCGGCCGGCCACCGCGCCGGCGACACGTCCCGCCGCGTGACACGGTCCCCGCGTCGCGCCCTCGGTGCGTCGTGACCGTCACCGCATCGCCGTCCGCGGGCTCGCCGCCTGCGCGAACGCGGCCCGCAGGTCGTCCTGGCTGTAGATGCCGACGAGCTGGATCGGGGCCGGCAAGTTCGGCGAGTAAATCACCGTCAGCGGCACGCCCTCCGCCTGCAACCCGTTCTTCAGTAGGTCCCACCCGGGAGCGGCGGTGTCGGACAGGTCGGCCTTCACCATCCGCACGTCGTGGTCCCGGACGACTTGCTGCACGCCCTTCGCGTTCAGCACGAACCCTTCGAGGTAGTGGCAGTTCGTGCACCAGCTGGCCGTGAACTCCACGAGCACGATCTGGTTCCGGGCCTGGGCCTCGGCCAACGCGGCCGGCGTGTACGCCTGCCACTGGTACGGCTTGGCCGTCAGCCGCCACGCGCCGGCGAGCGCGGTCCCGACCATCAGGACGGCGATCGTGACCGCGACGATCGGGGCGGTCGCCGTTTTGCCGTACTGCACCGACCGTGCGACGAGGAACGCCGCACCGGCCGCGATGACGACGAAGATCAGCCACCAGACGGCGGCCTCGCTGACCGCCCGCTGCAAGAAGTCGTTCGCAAAAAATACCGCGACCGCCAGCAGCATGAACCCCATCAACTGCTTCACCAGCTCGGCCCACGGCCCGGTCCGCGGGAATTTCCGGGCCAGTTCCGGGGTGGCCGACAGCGCGACGTACGGAGATGCCATCCCGAGTCCCACCGTCACGACGAGCGCCAGCCCGCCGATTGCCGGCAGCGTCGCCGCGCACAGCAGCACGCCGACGAACAACCCGAACGTACATGGGGTCGACAGGGCGGCGGTCAGGATGCCAAACAGGAAGTTCCCGAAGTACGTGTCGTGCCGCGGGCTGAACATGTACGCCCGGGTCGGCAGGTTCACGGTGAACAGCCCGAACATGTTCAGGGCCATCGCCGACAGGATCACGACCATCACCGACTTGAAGTACGGGTTCGAGTACAGCTCGCCCCAGGCCACGACCTTTAGCACGACGACGAGAAGCCCGAGGACGGCGAACGCGAACATCACGCCGAGCCCGAACACGGCCCCGAAGCTCAGGCTCCGCAGCCGGTCGTGTTGCGCGGTCTCGTAGAACCCGACCGCCTTCAGCGGCAGGACGGGCAGCACGCACGGGACGACGTTGAACAGGATGCCGACGAGGAACGCGATCCCGAACACGGCCGGCAGCGAGTACCCGGCCAGCGGGTTCCTCTCGGCCCGAGCCGAAGCGTCGGCGGCCGGACTGGTGACCGGACGGACCACCGCGGCCGTCGCGACGGTGCCGCCGGCCTCGCCGCCGGGCGTCGGCCCGACCGTCGGCCCGGCCGCGAATAGCTCGGGCTCGTTCGCGGCCACCGGGTCGTCGGCCGCCGCCACTGTCGCCGCCACCTCGAACGGCAGCTTCAGTGGTGGGTAGCAGACGCCCTTGTCGTCGCAGATCTGCACGGTGACGGTGCCGGCCAGCGTCACCGTCGACCCGACCGCAGCGTCGGGCTTCACGTCGACCGGCACGACGACAACGGCCCGGCCGGTGTAGACGCTGAGCGTGCCGACGCCGACGTACGCCTCGTCCCGGCCGGGCGGGTACGCGGGCGGGCCGAACGCGACTCCGGCGGCCGGCTTCAGGTCGACGGTCGTCGGGATCGACTTCTCGCCCGGCACGTTCGATTGGGCGTGGAACCCGGCGGCGACGTCGACGACGACCGCCAGCCGCGCCGGCCGGCCCGGCCGCAGGGCCGACGCGTCCAGTGCCGCGTCGACCGATGCCCGGGCCTTCGGGTCGATCGGCTTGCCGACCTTCGTCCCGCCGGCGGGCTTGGTCGCGCCGGCCGACTTCTTCTCGTCCGTCGCCGGCTGGCCATCGGCGGCCGCGGGGGCGAACAGCTCGGCGTTGGCGGGCTTGGCGTCGTCCGCCGGGCCGACGATCTTCGCGGCGACCGTGAACGGCGTCGACGTGGGCGGGAAGCAGGTCTTGTCGTCGCAGATCTGGTAGTTCAGCGTGCCGGCGATCGTCACGTCGCCCGGCTTGGCGTCGGCTGCGACTTGCAGCGGCACCCGCACGACGACCCGCCCGTCGTACACGCTCAGCTTCCCGAGCAGTGGGTATTCTTTAACGTGCCCGGCCGGGAAGACCGGCTTGCCGGCCGTCACGCCGGCCGGCGGCTCGACCGTTACGGTGAACGCGATCAGGTTCTTCTCCAGCGGCTCCGCCGATTGGGAATGATATCCGGGCTTGATCTCCAGCACGACCGCTGCCTCTGCCGACGCCCCTGGCTTCAGCGCGGTCACGCTTAGGCCCGTCGCCGTCACCTCCGCCCGCTTCGGGCTCTTGGTGCCGGAAGGGCCGATGCCGAGCGACGCGAGGGTGACGGCGAACAGGATCGCGACGGCGAGCGGTCGGCGGCGGGTCAGCGCGGTGGCCATGCCGACAGCATACGCGGCCCGGGCCGGTTGGGACGGGCCGGGGTCCCGCCGCCCGTCACGGACGTCGCGCCGCGCGGGAAACGTTGACGCCACCGGCAGCGCCCCCTAAAACCCTACGGTTCCACAAGGAGTTTGGGCTTGAAGGTTTCCAAGCGGACGGAGTACGGCGTGCGGGCGATCGTTCAGCTGGCCCGTCAGTGGCCGCGGAACTACGTCCAGTCCAAGGACTTGGCCCAGCAGGAGCGGCTGCCGACCAAGTTTCTCGAATCGATCCTGCTGGCCCTGCGGCGCGGCGGGTTCCTGGAGAGCAAGATCGGCCGGGAGGGCGGGTACAAGCTCGCCCGCGCCCCGAAGGACATCGCCGTCGGCGAGGTCGTCCGCCGGCTGGAGGGCCGGCTGTCGATCCGCGAGGGCAAGCCGGCCGACAACCTCTCGCCCGGCGAGCTCGCCGTTCACCTGCTCAACGAGCGGCTCACGCGGGCGACCGAGGACGTGCTGGAGGCGATGACGCTCGAACAGCTCGTTGAGTACGTCAACCGGATGGCGGGGGGGCAGCAGGAGATGTACTACATCTGATGGGGGAAGGACCTGCTAAGGCCGCCGGATCTTTCACCTCTCCTACCGGCAGAGGTCGTCGCGGCGCAGCGGGGGCGGGTGAGGGGGGCGAGCGGGTCGAGTTGGCTTCGGTCTCGCGTGAGGAACGCCGGCAAGATCGAGGCCGTCTTCACCCGCCGACCCCCCTCTCCCCAACCCTCTCCCGGAGGGAGAGGGGGCCGGAGCCCGTTCGACGTAACGACGCGCCACAACAATCCGGCTCTGCTAAACGCACCGCACCCCGGCTGGGTCGCCCATTGGGGCGGCCCGCCGGGGTGCGGTGCGTTTCAGCCAACGGAGCGTCCGCCTAGGCGAACCAAGGCGATCAGTCCCGCGACCGGGCCCAAAGCAGCCCGCCGACGAGCACGCCGAGGCCGGCGGCAATCGCGATCGACGTGTACGGCCGGCTGCGGACGAAGTCCCAAGCCTGCTCGGCCCCCTCGGTCGTGCGGTCGCGGGCGACGTCGTAGGCGTGGCTCGCCTGGCGGCCGGCCCGGTCGACGTACCGGCGGCCGCGGCTCCCGGCGTCCTGCATCACGTCCTGGGCGGACACCCGCAGTTCGGCCACCGAGTTGGCGGCCGCGTCGTGGGATTTCTCAAGCGCATCGCGTAGTTGCGTGGTGGACATCGGTAGTTCCTCTTGCTGATTCCGACCCGCCGGGTTGCACGTACGGCCCGATCCGACTCTTGCCCTGCAACGGTAGTGCGGTCGGCGGGCGTGTGGCCGGGACAAGTCCGGCCTCACGCCCGCCGACCGCTGTCACGGGGTGGCCGTGGTCACACGTTCACGCGGGGCCCGCGGCCCTTCATCAGGCCGATGATGAGCGACACGATGAACAGGACCAGGAACAGGAAGAACAGGATCCGGGCAATGTCCATCGCACCGCCGGCAATCCCGCCGAACCCGAAAACGGCCGCGATGATGGCGACCACGAAGAAGATGAGGGCCCAACGCAGCATGGCGTCTCCTGGTTAGAGCGAGTCTGGTGAAACGCCCGGACGACGTGTCCGGCGCAAATACAATAGATTCAAGAGTCACGTCGGCCGGCGGACGTACCGGCCCGGCCGGGCCGTACTCAGTTCTTGGCGTCGTGAGCCGTATCCTTGATCGCCTCGCCGGTGCTCTTCACGTCCTTCCCGACCCCTTCCGTCGTGTTGCACCCCATCAGTGCGGTGCTCCCGACGAGCAGGACCAAACCATACGCGGCCACGAACAGGGTCTTGAGGGAAGAACGCATCAATTCGGCTCCTAGGCGAGCAGGTAACGACGCTCGTTCGTCGGTGCGGCGTCGGCCCGGGTCGCCCCGACGCTTCCGACCACACGCTCACATCTTGGCAAGGCTTTGTGAATGCATCGATAATCCTGAGTGAATACGTGCTCATCACCTGCTCGGACCGGTTCGAACTGCGGCGCACTCGATGTGTTCCCGACGGGGCGACTGCGGGACGAATCGAACACGTACCGATTCTTCCCAGCCGGCGTAGGCCCGGCGTGGCAGCCGAGTTGCCGATAGCGAGGTCAGGCGGCGGGGTTGGCGGGGACGAGCGGGAGGGCGACGTGCAGCTCGCACCCGACGTCGGGCAGGTTGCGGGCCTGAACCCGGCCGCCGTGCAGCTCGGCGATGCCCTGGGCGATTTCCAGCCCGAGGCCCGTGCCGCGGCCCGGGGCGTCGGCCTCGCGGCGGGCGGCCGTGCCGAACAGCTTGTCCAGCACCATTGGCGCGATGCCCGGGCCGCGGTCGCGGACGTACACGGACACGTGGCCGGGGAGCGCGTCGCCGTTGTCGCCGCCGCCCGGGCGGACGGACACCCGGACCGCGTCGCCCCGGGGCGAAAACCGGACGGCGTTCCGCACGAGGTTGTCGAGCATCGTGCACAGCAGTTCCGGGTCGCCGCGCACCGCCAGGTCCGGGTCGTCATCGGCGCCTGCGACCAGTTCCGGCTCCAGCCGGACGCCGTGCAGGTCGGCCATCGGCCCGCAGTGCTCGACCGACTCCATCACCAGGTCGTTGACGGACACGCGGCGGGTGGTGCCGGCCGGGGGTTGGCCGTGGCGGACGCGGGTCAGCAGCAGGAAGCTCTCGACGAGCCGGTTCAGCCGCCGCATCTCGTCGGACGTGCTGTCGACGAACCGGCGGACATTCGGGGCCAAATCCCGCTCCCGGGCGAGCAGCTGGGCCTCGGTCAGGATGGCGGTGATCGGGGTCTTGACCTCGTGGGACACGTTGGCGACGAACCGCTCCTGCGCCTCGTACCCGGCATCGAGCCGACGGCGGGCGTCGTCGAGCTCGGCTTGGAGGTCGGTCAGCTCGGCGGTGTCGGACCCGACGTCGATCGGGCGGGAGAGGGTGTCGGGGCGGAGGTCGGCGGCGATCCGCCGGAGCCGGGCCAGCGGGCGGACGGCCACCCCGGCCACCGCCCACCCGGCGGCCGCCGCCGCCAGCAGCCCGACCGGCAGGGTGGCGAGGACCCGCCGG
>JAQGHJ010000258.1 GCA_028288905.1 Phycisphaerales bacterium
TTGATCTCGTCGTGGGCGGGCAATTGAACGGTCTCGTTAGCCAGTCATCCCACGATCGGAGGACAGGCAAGAATACCTGTCCTCCAAGAATGTCTGTCCTCTGAACGGTCCGTTGAGCGGTTCCGCCCTCACCCGGCCGTGATCTCCGGCTGCAGCCGGAGGACGTCGCCGTCCCGGACGCCGACGTCCCGGAGGGTTTGGGCGTCTAGCAGTTGCTTGCCGCTGGCCTTGTGGTGGAACTTGTAGCTCAGCGGTTGGCCGTCCGGGGCGTACTGGGGGAAGTTCATCTTCTCCAGCAGCACGGCCAGGATGCGGTTCACCGGGGCGTCATCCGGCATCTCGACCTCCTGCCGCTTGGTCGCCGTCGCGTCCCACACTTGCACCCGGACCAAACCCATCGCGTCACCTCGAACGAACGACCCCGCAGCTCGACCCGACCCGATCGGCACCCCGCCCTCATCACGAATCGGGCGGGGGCCGTCCGGTTATGTACCAAATTTCCGCCCGGGCGGGGGACCGGCCGCGGCAGCACGATGGGCGCGTCCGGTAACCGCCGGGGTGTGTTCGAACTCGGTTTCCCTTGGTAAATCCGCATGGGACCGGTAGATTGAGCCGTTGGCCGCGACGGGGCGGGCGGGGGCGGCGGGCTTCGATTTTCCCGCCCGCGGCCGGCAAAGCGCGGCCCGGGCCGGGCCGATGTACCGCACGGGCTGCGGCCGCGTGCGCCGTCGTCAGTCGTTGCGCCCGCCCGTTGGCCCCGCGGCCCGAAGCCGGAGTTTGCCTGGTGACCTCTCAATACCAATTGCCCGGCCCCGGCGGCCCCGACTCGGCCGAGTCCAAGAGCCCCAGCGAGTGGCTGCTGCTGCTGTTCTGGCGGCAGAAGTGGGTGCTCGTCGCCGCCCTGGCGGTCGCCGGGCTCGGCGTCTTCGCGTACCTGCGCGTCGCCACCCCGCTGTACACCAGCACCGCCCGCGTCTACGTCCGGCCGGCCGGCACGGTCGCCCTGTCGAGCAACCAGACCGGCGGCGGGGCGGCCAACCCGCTCACGTTCACCAACACCCAGATGGAGGTGATCAAGGGCGAGACCGTCCTGTCGATCGCCGGGGCGTTGATGGCGGGGTCCGCCGACCGCAAGGCGGCTCCCGCGGACCAAGCCCTCGACCTCCCGACCACCACGAAGCGGCTCCAGGACGTCGTCGACACGGCGATGGACCGGAACACGGACATCATCTACGTCACGGCCAAGCACCCCCGGGCCGAGGGGGCCAAGGCGATCGCCGACGCCGTCGTCAACGCCTACATCAAGTATTCGAGCAAGCCGAAGGACTTCAGCAACGTCCCGGAGATGCTCCAGCGGTACGAGACCGAGTACGCGACGGCCGACGCCGAGCTGAAGAAGCGGCAGGCGGAGTTGCAGGGCCTAGAGGCCGACTACGGCCCGGTCGTCCGCCCGGACGAGCGGAACAGCCTGGAGGAGCGGCGGCTCGACGCGCTGCAGCAGCAACTGTCGGCCGCCCAGCAGGAGCTGATCGCCGCCGACGACGCGGCCGTCAACGCCCGCCGGCAGCTCGAGCGGCTCGTCGGGGCCCGCCCGGCGTCCCAGAAGGCCGACCCGCTCGACGACGAGCTGGAGCTCGGGGCCGGCAGCGTCCAGGAGCAGCAGGCGCTGCGGCTGGAGATCCTGCAGGTGCAAGCCCAACTCCAGGAGCTGCAGCAGAAGTACGGGGTCGAGCACCCGTCGGTGAAGACGCTGCGGCAGCGGCTCGGCCGGCTGAACCGGGTGTACCTGCTGAGCATCGAGCAGCGGGCGGTCACGCTCCGCCGCCAGGCCGAGCGGCTCAAGGCCGAGGTCGCGACCGCCCGGACCGAGCTGGCGAAGTACGACTCGCACGCGGCGAAGTACAAGGAGATCCGCGGGGAGGTCGACCGGCTCCGGGGGATCCGGGACACGTTCGACGCCAAGGTCCGGCAGATCAAGCTGGAGCGGGACACCGGCGGGGTGACGATCGACGTGATCGACGCCCCGAAGGCGGCCGACCGGCCGAGCCTGCCGGAGAAGCCGAAGGTGGCCGTCATCGGCATCGCCCTCGGCCTGGTCCTGGGCATGGTGCTGGCCGCCCTGCGGGAGTGGCTGGACGACCGGATGCGGTCGGCCGGGGAGATCAAGACGAGCCTCGGCATGCCGCTGCTGGCCGTCGTGCCGCAGAGCAGCACGAAGCGGAGCTTTTCGGTCCAGGGGCAGCGGGTGCTGCTCGACCCGTCGAGCGACGCGGCCGAGGCCTACCGGTCGCTCCGGACGGCCGTCCAGTTCGCCGCCCCCGAGGGGCTCAAGACGCTGCTGGTCGCCAGCCCGAACTCCGGGGACGGCAAGACGACGCTCGTGACGAACCTCGGGATCGCGATGGCCCAGGCCGGCCGGCGGGTGTGCGTCGTCGACGCCGACCTGCGGAAGCCGACGATCCACGACATCTTTGGGCTCAAGACGACGCTCGGGCTGACGACGCTGCTGGCCGGGCGGTCGACGCTCGAGGGGACGGTGCAGCGGGGCGCGGTGGCCGGGCTGGACGTGCTGCCGTGCGGCCCGGTCCCGGCGAACCCGGCCGAGGTGCTCAACAGCCAGGAGTTCGGCAACGTGCTCGACCTGCTGGCCGACCGGTACGACATCGTGCTGCTGGACAGCCCGCCGGTGCAGTCGGCGGCCGACGCCCGGATGATCGCCGCTAGCTGCGACGCGACGCTGATCGTGCTGACCGCCCAGTCCGCCCACCGCCGCACGACCGAGGCCACCCGCGACGCGCTCCAGAGCGTCGGGGCGCGGATCATCGGGCTGGTCGTCAACGACGTCCCGCGGCGGGGCGGGCCCGGGTACGGCACCCCCCGCGCGATGCGGCAGCTCGTCCCCGGCCTGACGAACCAGGAGTTCGACATCCTCCAGGCCCGCGCGAAGTGACCTGACACGGTACGGGACAGACAGGGGAGGACGGGCCGCGAGATCGCGCCCGTCCTCCCTCTCGTTTCCGCCCGCTCGCGACGCCGAGGGCCGAACCAGTTTGTCCGGTGCCGACGCCGTCTCGCCCCCGCACCGCCACGCAAGGTCCGGTTCCTGCCCCACCCCTGTAGGTGGTGCTAACGCGAGGTGACCGCACGGGATATCCCGCGCCACCGGCGTCCCGATCGGTCGGCTGGCGCGGCCGTCCGCCACACGCGTTGAGGTCGTCCCATCCCGCCGACAAATCCGTCACCGCGACCGCTTTTGGCGGGGTCCCGATGTGTTTTGGCCCCGGGCCGGGGCCGATGATGGGGGTGGTTGGGCTCGCGCCCGCCATCCCGGCGCGTCGGTCCGCGCCGGCGGCGGCTCGATCGCACCCTTCGGTATCCGCCTGACGCGATGACCACCGACGTCGTCACAACTCTGACCGCCCCGACCCCGTCGCCCGCCGACGGGCCGCAGGTGACCGCCGCCCCGGGCCGGCGGGCGAACCCGCTGGCCAAGCTGCTGGCCGCCCGCGGGATATGGGCACTGGCCGACCAGGCGGTCTGCAGCCTCGGCAACTTCCTGACCGGCGTCCTGCTCGCCCGGTCCCTCGACCGGCAAGCGTTCGGCGCGTTCTCGCTCGTGTTCGGCGTCCTGCTGTTCCTCAACAGTTTGCACGGGGCGGTCGTCACCTACCCGCTGACGCTTGAAGGGGCGGCGGCGGGGCCGGACCGGTTCCGCCGACTCGTCCGCCGCGGGCTCGCATTCACGCTCGCGGTCGCCCCGGCGCTGGCGCTGGTCGTGGCGGCCGCGACGTTCCGGATCGAGCGGCTGTCGCTCCTCCC
>JAQGHJ010000278.1 GCA_028288905.1 Phycisphaerales bacterium
TCAGCAGCTTGGGCTGGCCGCCGGCGGGCTTGAGCGCCGCGGCCAACTCGGCCACCAGTTCGCCGTACCCGGCCGTGATGGCCGGGCCCTCGATGTCCACGTCCAGCCCGTCGAACCCGTGCTGCCCGACGTACGCGGCCAGCTTGGCGACGAACCCCGCCCGCTTGGCCGGGTCGGCCAGCAGGTCGGCGTACCGCTTCCGCAGCACCTTGTCCCCCGACGCGGCGCCGCCGCCGATCGAGACCAGCACCTTCACCCCGTTCGCCCGGGCCTTGGCGATCAGCAGGTCGTTCTTGGAGCTGAACGACAGGTCCCCGGCGTCAGTCTTGGGGTTCTCGAACGCGACGTTGATGTGGGTGAGCTTCGGGTAGTCGATCGTGTCGACGAACGACTTGAGGTCCACCCAGTTCGGCACGTACGCGACCACCCGCGGGCGGGACGACGCCGCGCCCTGCCCGCGGGCGGCGGCGGGGGTCAGCAGGGCGGCGGCGAGGAGGAACGCTCGGAGGACGTGGTCGCGGGTTCGCATGGTGGTTCTGCCGGTATAGACCGACAGGGACGCGCGGCGTTGTCGCACGGGCGGGCGGGCGGAGGGACGACCGTCGAACCGACCGGCGAAGCCGCTTGCCTCTTCGCGGTCCGCCCGCCCCTGTCACTCCCGCTTCACGAACGGCTCGACCGTCACCCGCCCGTCCGGGCCCATCGTGATCGTCACCGCACCCGCGTCGTTCGTCCGCAGTAGCCGCCGGCCGGCGACGAGTTGGTCGAACCGCCGTTGCTTGCCGGTCAGGGTGCGGTCGTTGCTCGACACGACGACGGCCGGGTCCACCGCGTCGACGAACGCCTTGGTCAACGACTCGCTCGACCCGTGGTGCATGGCAACGAGCACGTCCGCCCGCAGCTTGGCCGGCTCCTTCAGCAGCTCCCGCATCGCCCCGTCCTGGATGTCGCCGGGGAACAGGACGGTGCCGCCGGCGTGGGTCAGCCGGAACACGAGCGACCCGTCGTTCGACGCGGCCGCTGCCGGAACCTTCCCGCCGCCCGCCGTCTTCCCGGCCGCCCCCCGGCCGCTCCGCGGTTTCGCGCCGGTGGACGCCGTGGTCGGGCTCCCACTGCCGCCCCTTGATCCGGCATCCGCCGCCGCCGCCGCCGCCGGCGGCCACAGGATCTCGATCGTCGTGTCCCGCCCGATCGGCACCCGCTGCCCCGGCAGCACCGTCCGCGGCGGGCGGTTCAGACCGGCCAGCTCGCCGAGCAGGTGCTGGGTTTGCGGGCTCCCGCCGGCGTGGGCGGCGAACCGGTCGCCGGCCGGCACCTCCCGGACGCCGTACGCCCGGGTCACCTCGGCCGCGGCGCTGACGTGATCGAAGTCGGCGTGGCTGAGCACCAGCGTGTCGACGGCCGTCACCCGAGCGTGCCGCAGGAACGGGCCGAGGCACTTGCCGATCAGGTCCGCCAGGCTGCTCGACCCGGCGTCGGCTAACACGGTCCGTCCGCCCGGCGGCTGCACGACCGCGCACTGCCCGGCCCCGACGGCCAGCAGCGTCACCCGCGTCGTCCCCGCCGGCACCGGCGGGTTCACCACCGCCTGGAACGGCGGCAGCACCACGAACAGGGCGACCGCCACCCGGGCCGTCCGCAGCACCCACCGCACCCCGTCCGGCTTGTCGGGGATGACCGCCGTCAGCAGCAGGAGGTAGTACAGGGCCAACAGCCACCCGGGGGACGGCGGGACCGGCACGTCCGCCACCGGCCAGGTCGCCAGCCATCCGACGAACCGCCGCATCCCGTCCACCGGCACGGCCGCCGCCGCCGCCCACGCCCCGGCCAGCCCGGGCCACGCGAGCGTCAGCAGCACCTTGAGCATCCCGCCGGCCAGGGCGACGAGCACGAACGGGGCGAGCGCGATGCCGGCCACGATCGCCCACGGGTTCAGCTGCTCGAAGTGGTACGCGATGAGCGGCATCGACACGAACCACGCGACCAGCCCGGTCGCCAGCGCGTGGTGGGCCGACTCGTTGAACCGGTTCCACGCCCGCCGGGCGGGCGACGGCGTCTCGAAGCTGCGGAGCACGACCTTGTCCGGGTCGTTCCACCCGGCGGCCGACTGCGTCGCCCGCAGCGCCGGGCGGCCGAGCAGCACGAGCCCGAGCACCGTCCCGAAGCTGAGCTGAAACCCGGCGTTGAACAGGTCCGGCGGGTGGTACACCAGCATCGCGACGACCGACGCGGCCAGCAGCGTCAGCGCCTGCCCGCGGCGGCCCGAGATGACGGCCAGCCCCATCGCGGTCGCCAGCACGATCGACCGCACCACCGGCGGGGACGGCAGGGCGAGCGCCCCGTACGCCAGCGTGAACAGCAGCGCGACCCAAGCGGCCGTGCGGGGGTTGAGGGCGAGCAGCCGGCAGACGCCCCACACCATCGCCCCGAGCAGGGCGACGTGGGTGCCGCTGATGGCCAAGTGGTGGGCGGTGCCGGTCTGCTGGAACTGCTCCTGCACGTCCCGCAGGACCGGGTCGTTGTCCCCGAGCAGCAGGGCCCGGAGCAGGGCGTGGTTGAGGGCTTGGTCGGCGGAAAACCCGTCGGCCAGTAGCCGGCGGGCCTTGAGCCGGGCGGCCGTCAGCGGGCCGGCGCCGGGGTCGGCGACGACGTCGAGGCAGGCGGCGTGGCCGACGGTGAAGCTGGCCAGCACCCGGCGGTCGCGGTAGTAGCTCGCCCAGTCGAACTGCCCGGGGTTCATCGCCGGGGCCGGCCGCTGGAGCAGCCCGGTCGCCCGGACGGTTTGCCCGGCCGCCAGCCGGGGGTGCGGGTCGTTGACCTGCAGCAGCACGTCGCCGGACGCGTCCCGCCAGCCGTCGACCGCCCGCAGGCGGACGACGCGGGCGAGGGCGACCTGCTTCGGGGCGACGGCCTGCCGGGCGTCGAACGGGTTGGTGATCGTCCGCGGCGGGTCGTCGAGGGCCAGCTCGACCTGGCACAGCCGGCTCTCGTCGGCCGCGTACAGCCCGATCGAGTCGGCCGGGTAGCGGTAGGCGGCGAGCTGACCGGCCGCCGCCCCGGCCGCCAGCCACGCGAGGCAGAAGAGGCCGGACGCCGTCAGCGGCCGGCCGCGGGCCAGGACGGCCGCCAGCGCGACGCCGGCGGCCACGATCAGGTAGAGGCCGACGGCAACGGGCAGCCGGGCGTAGAGCCCGATGCCGACCATGAACCCGACCGCGGCCGGGACGGCAGGGTGCCGGGCGACCGAAGGTGGTGGCGATCGCTTCGGTTGTCCCGGAAGGTGCGGCATCCCCGGTGA
>JAQGHJ010000312.1 GCA_028288905.1 Phycisphaerales bacterium
GGCCGACCTGGAGCTGGCCGGGCGGGAGCGGGTCGTCGCCGAGGCCGAGGGCCGGGCCGTCGGGGACAAGCGGTAGCGTGGCGCGAATGACGAAGTCCGAGGGGGCCGAGACAAGCAAGTGTCCGTAGGTAGCGCGCGCCATGAGCATCCTCAAGACCGACCGCATCCTCGTCACCGGCGGGGCCGGGTTCCTCGGCAGCTTCGTGACGGAGAAGCTCCGCGAGCGCGGGTACACGGACTTGGTCGTCCCCCGCCGCCGGGACTACGACCTGACCCGCCAGGACGCGGTCGAGAAGCTGTACAGGGATCACGACCCGGCCGTCGTGCTGCACCTGGCGGCCGAGGTCGGCGGGATCGGGGCGAACCGGGACAACCCCGGCCGGTACTTCTACGCGAACGCGGCGATGGGGCTGCACCTGATCGAGACCGCCCGCGAGCGGCGGGTCAAGAAGTTCGTGCAGGTCGGAACGATCTGCGCGTACCCGAACCTGACGCCCGTCCCGTTCAAGGAGGCCGACCTCTGGACCGGGTTCCCGGAGGTGACGAACGCCCCGTACGGGATCGCCAAGAAGTCGCTGCTGGTGATGGCCCAGGCGTACCGCCAGCAGTACGGGCTGAACGCGGTCTACCTGCTGCCGGTGAACCTGTACGGCCCGCGGGACAACTTCGACCTGCAGTCGTCGCACGTGATCCCGGCCCTGATCCGCAAGTGCGTCGAGGCCCGGATCCGGGGCGACAAGCAGATGTCGGCCTGGGGCACCGGGGCGGCCAGCCGCGAGTTCCTGTACGCCGAGGACTGCGCCGAGGGGCTCGTGCTGGCGATGGAGCGGTACGACAAGCCGGAGCCGATCAACCTCGGGAACGGGCGGGAGATCCGGATCAAGGACCTGACCGAGCTGGTCGCGAAGCTGGCCGGGTTCGACGGCGAGATCGTCTGGGACACGACCAAGCCCGACGGCCAGCCCCGGCGGTGCCTGGACGTGTCGGCCGCCCGGCGGGAGATCGGGTTCACGGCCGACACGCCGTTCGAGGACGGGCTGCGGAAGACGATCACCTGGTACGAGGCGAACCGGGAACGGATCGTCGCCAAGGGGTGAGTGGCGGATGGCGCGAGCGGCAGGCCGCGCTGGAGCCGCGGGGGTGACCGGCCGTCGACCCAGGGCCGGCGAGAGAACCGGCCGCCCCCGCGGATGCGACCCGTCCCGCGTCCCGCCACGCGGCTCGGCCGCCCCTACGGGGGACCCGCCGCGCTGTCTGAAAATTGGGCGTTCAACCCGCCCCCCGGCTTGGCCGATATGGATCCGGCGGGCCGAACCGGCGCCGACGTCGGGCTGGGGCTTTCGTCTGCCGGGCCCTTTCCTAAGTCGCCAGGCGGTGCTACCTTTTTCCGCCCGCGCCGGCCGGCGATCCCGCCCGGGGTCGCCGGCGTATGGGTTGGGGCGGCCGCGGCTCTCGCGCCGTCCCGCCGGGACCACCGGCTTTGCCGGGAACCATCGGCCTTTACAAGACACGAGGGCAGCGGCCCCGCCGAACGCGGCGGCGGCACCCTCCTGTGGAGCTTCTCGACATGTTGAACACCAATCAGTCCGTGCTGGTCGCCGGCGGCGGCGGTTTCATCGGCGGCCACCTCGTCGCGGACCTGCTCAAGCGCGGGTTCACCAAGGTCAAGTGCGTCGACGTCAAGCCGATGGACAAGTGGTACCAGGTCCACAAGGCCGCCGACAACGCCGTGGCCGACCTGAACCTGCTCGACGCCTGCAAGCAGTCGGTCAAGGGCACGGACGTGGTGATCAACCTCGCCTGCAACATGGGCGGGATGGGGTTCATCGAGAACAACAAGGGCCTGTGCATGATCAGCGTGCTGATCAACACGCACCTGCTGATGGCCGCCCGCGAGCTCGGGAACCAGCGGTACTTCTACGCGTCCAGCGCGTGCGTCTACAACGGCGACAAGCAGAAGGACAAGAGCACCACGCTGTTCCTGAAGGAGTCGGACGCGTACCCGGCGCTGCCCGAGGACGGGTACGGGTGGGAGAAGCTGTTCAGCGAGCGGATGTGCCGGCACTTCCGCGAGGACTACAAGACGAACACGCGGATCGCCCGGTTCCACAACGTGTACGGCCCGGTCGGCACGTTCGAGGGCGGCCGCGAGAAGGCCCCCGCGGCCATGTGCCGGAAGGTGATCGAGGCGAAGCTCACCGGCAACCACGAGATCGAGATCTGGGGCGACGGGAACCAGACCCGGTCGTTCATGTACATCGACGACTGCCTCAAGGGCATCTACAAGATCACCGAGAGCGACACGTTCGTCGACCCGATTAACCTCGGGTCGAGCGAGGGCGTGACGATCAACCAGCTGGCCGACGTCGTCGAGCAGATCGCCGGGATCAAGGTCAAGCGGCGGTACAACCTCGACGCCCCCAAGGGCGTGAACGGCCGGAACAGCGACAACACGCTGATCAAGCAGGTGTTCGGCTGGGAGCCGGACACGAAGCTCCGGGCCGGGATGGAGAAGACGTACAAGTGGATCTACGACCAGATGGCCCCCCGGTACGCCGGCGGGTCGGCCAAGAAGCCGGCGATGGCGCTGGCCGGGGCGCACTGAGCGTCGCCGCCGCCCGCCCGAACGGGAACGATCTTCGCGGCACGGCGTGTTCACACGCCGTGCCGCGTGCGTTCGGGCACCCGAGGCCATAACGTGTCCGCGGTCGCAGGAGTGCCCGGCCCACGCGACCGTGACGCCCGCTCCCCCACACGAGTCTCATCCTGAGCGGAGCGAAGGACCTCTCGTCCACCGCGCGGCCCGGCTAGCGGGTTGCGGCCAGTGGAATGTGAAAGGGTGGCCGCCCGCCCTTGTTCGGGTACGGCCACCCTTTCACATTCCACCGTCCCAGGGCCGCTGACGTGGTTGCGCGGTGGACGAGAGGTCCTTCGCTCCGCTCAGGATGACATCCGTGCCGCCCGCGCGGGATCACTCGGCGTGTTCGACCGCTGTACGGCTGCCGCCGCACGACCGCACCGCGTCCACCCCACCCCTTCATGCCCCGCCGCCGCAAGACGCTGCTCGTCCTCAGCCAAGTGTTCGTCCCCGACCCGGCCAGCGTCGGGCAGCACGTGGCCGACGTGGCGGCCGAGATGGCCCGCCGCGGGCACCGGGTGAGGGTGTACGCGTCCGCCCGCGGGTACGAGGACCCGACCCGCCGGTACCCCGCCCGCGAGACCTACCACGGCGTCGACGTGCGGCGGATCGACTTCGCCTCGTTCGGCAAGAAGTCCCTCGCCGCCCGCGTGCTCGGGACGGCCAGCTTCATGGGCCAAGTGCTGTTCCGGTGCCTGACCGAGCGAGACCTCGGCGGGATCTTCTTCAGCACCTCCCCGCCGCTCGTCGGGGTGGTCGCGTCGGTCGTCGGCCTGCTCCGCGGGGTGCCGGTCGCGTACTGGGCGATGGACCTGAACCCGGACCAGCTCATCGCCCTCGGCAAGCTGAAGCCGACCGGCCCGGCCGCCCGGGCGCTGGAGGCGGTGAACCGGTTCATCCTCCGCCGGTCGGCCCTCGTCGTCGCGCTCGACCGGTTCATGGCCGGCCGGCTCGAGCGGCGGATGCCGCTCGCCGGCAAATTGCTCGTGATGCCGCCGTGGCCGCACGAGGACCACATCGCCGCCAGCCCGACCGACGGCGTCGGCCTCCGCGATCCCGCCGCCGCCGCGGCACCGGCGTGGACGGCCGGGCGGGACGACAACCCGTTCCGCCGATCGAACGGCTGGGCCGGCAAGTTCGTCGTCATGTACAGCGGCAACCACAGCCCGAGCAACCCGCTCGGCACCCTGCTCGACGCCGCCCTGCGGTTCCGGGACGATTCGTCGCTGGTGTTCGCGTTCGTCGGCGGCGGCACCGGCAAGCGGGACGTCGAGGCCCACGTCGCCCGGCACGCGCTGTCGAACGTCGTTTCGCTCCCCTACCAGCCGATCGAGAACCTGCGGCACTCGCTGGCGGCGGCCGACGTCCACGTCGTGAGCCTCGGGGCGGACATGGTCGGGATCATCCACCCGTGCAAGATCTACGGCGCGATGGCGGCCGGCCGGCCGGTGCTGTACCTCGGCCCCCGCCCGAGCCACGTCAGCGACCTGCTCGACGCCCACCCGTTCGGCCGGGCCGTCGCCCACGGGGACGTCGACGGGTGCGCCGTCGCCGTCGACGCCCTCCGCCGCGCCCCGACCGACGAGCTGGCCCGGATGGGGGCGACCGCCGCCGACCTCCTCGCCGCGTCGCTTACCCAGCGACTACTGTGCGGGCGGTTCTGCGACGCGCTGGAACGGGCGCTAGGGGCGACGCGGAGCGCCCGGTGAGGCCCGGCGCATCGCGCGGTCCCGGCGCGTTGCGTCGTCCCCGGCACAGAACTACTTTGCCTTGAGCCCGCTCCGGACCCTGACCCTGAGGAACGCCCGATGATGAACCCGACCGCCGCCCTCGCCCTGCTCGCCGTCGCCCTGCTCGCGGTGGCCGGGTGCAACAAGACGATCCGCGAGGCCCGGGCCCCGTCCGCCGGCCCGGCGGCCGTGACGGCGGCGCTCCCCGCGCGATGAAGAGCGGTCCGCGGTGCGGACCCTACAAACGTCCCCGCCGCTCGCGGCATCGCCGATCAGCCGGGCCTCCCCTTTTCCGAGAGCCCAGCGGAACGAAGTCCCTCACACGAACGCCGCCACCTTCTCGGCCTGGGCGCACAGGGCCTTGGCGTACTCGTGCCCGAACACCCGAACGTGGTTCAGCAGGCTGTAGAGCTGGTACACCGGCTTGCGGACGGCGTGGTACTCCGCCGGCAGCCGGCGGTCGGCCTGGTACGCTTTGAAGAACGCCGGCGTCGCCGTGCGGAACAGGTCGAGGTACGCCAGCTCGGCCTCGGGGCACCCGAACTTGCCGTTGGGGTCGAGGACGGCGGTGAGCCGCCACGGGCCGCCGGCGTCGGTCGCGTCGAGCGGGGCGGCCAGCAGGTTGGTGGACCACAGGTCGCCGTGCAGCAGCCGGGGCACGTCGTCGCGGGCGAGCAGCCGGTCGAGCCGGTCGTGGACCTTCCCGACCGTCTTCCGCAGCTTGACCGGCAGCACGTTGGACTTGGCCACCTCCCGCCACGCGTCGTCGAACAGGTGGCGGTGGAAGTCGGGCCACGCGTCGAATCGCGGCGTGTCGGCCGCCGACGCGGGGCGGGTGTCCGCGCCGCCGCCGCCACCTTCACCGGTGCCGTTCTCGTCGCCGCCCTCGGGTTCGGGACGGGCCCGCATGTAGTGGGTGCCGGGCGTCGCGTGGAGCCTCAGCAGCACGTCGGCGAGCTGTCGCTGCAGGGCGTCGAACTGCTCGGGGGCACAGCAAGACTTGGCCGATCGCAGGTCGACGCCGTCGACGAACTGGAGCAGCAGGTAGCTGTACGGGCGGTCGAGCGACCCGGTGTGGACGGCGTACACGTCCGGCGTCGGCACCCCGGCCGCCCGGAGCAGCGCCAGCTGGTGGGCCTCATCGGCATACGCCCGGTCGACCCGGTGCGGGGTGATCTTCAGGACCGCCCGCCGGCCGCCCGCCAGCGTCAGGGCGAGCGTGGTGCTGACCGACCCGCCGTCGAGCCGGGCGGCCTCGCGCAGGTCGGCGTCGGCCCCGGCCCAGTCGCGGACGACCTGCCGGAGCATGTCCCAGGAGATGTCCCGCTCGACGGTCGGCATGCCGCCCGCGGCCGGCCCCCGGGCCGCGGACGCCCGCATCTTCGGCCCGTGCCGGCCGGCGAAACAACCGAAAAACCGTGCCGCGCCGAAGTTTCCCGCCCCCGGGCGGCCGGGTTCGCCTGAACCTTAAGCGCCGGCCCCAACCGGGGCGGGCGCCGCCGCGACCGTTGCCGGGCCGTCCTCCGCAGCTCGGGACGCGGCGCCGTCGCCGCTGGCGGCCGGCGCGTCGGCCCGCTCCTCGTCCTCGTCGCCCGGGGCCGGGTCGGCCTTGCGGACGAGCAGCAGCGAGCACCCGACGGCCGCCGCCAGCCGCTCGGGCCGCAGGCCGAACCGGTGCGACGCCAGCCCCCACTCCTCGTCGGCCCCGACGATCATCAGGTCGAACCCGCCGGCCTCCCGCAGGACGGCCTCGACCGGGTCGGCGTCCCGGACCACCCGGAACTCGACCGCGGTCCCCTGCCCCGGCTCCGGGAAGGCCCGGGAGACGGCGGCCGACGCCTTGGCGGACGCCCCGCCCCCGTCCGCCGGGCGGTCCGGGCGGACGACGTGCAGCACCGTCACCGCGCTGCCTGCC
>JAQGHJ010000320.1 GCA_028288905.1 Phycisphaerales bacterium
GGGACACGGGCCCGGCCGGCGGCGGGGTCGCAAAGCGCCTGTGTCGCGACTGGTTATCCGCCGGCCGGACCGCCGCGGTTGCCCACAGGCCGCCGGAGCCAACGAACCGCCGCGACGGTGCAGACGATGGCGATTGCCAGGATGACGCCACCCTGGCGCAGCGTCCCCGGGCGATCGGCCGTGTAGGCGTAGAACAGCGCATAGACCACAACGTAAAGCCCGACGCCCCACGTCGTCAGCGCGACCAGTGCGGCTATCAGCCCGAACAGCCCGCCGACGTCTTCTGATATGGCTACAGGTGGTGAGGGGCGGCCGTAGTCGAGCGTCGGTGTCGGTACATCGGGATCAGGAGGCGGTTGGGTCATCGAGAATGCTCGAGGCGGATTACTACTATTCCCTTGCGCCCGCGCAAGATAACCCGGGCACCCACTCCGGGCGAAGTGCCAGCCAAGCCCGGCACTGTCCTGTACGATCAGTGCCGCCTCACGCCGCAACCCCCTCCGGCCCCGCCCCGCACTCCGGGCACCGGCCGGGGCTCGCGCGGAGGTCGTACTCTCACGCCTCGCCGCGGACGACCGCGTAGACCAGCAGGCCGACGACGGCGGCGTAGACGGTGCAGATGCCGAACAGGATTTTCGCCTTCCGCCGCGCGACCGGGTGGCCGGCCGCGAGCAGCCCGACGGCCGCGAACACCCAGACCAGGACGAAGAACAGCGCGGCGAGCGCGATCAGCATCAACCAGCCGGTTTCGATCAGCTGCTCGTCGACCCAGTTCCTGGGGCGGCGGTCCACGGCGGGCAAGTCGGGTCGGGTCGTCATGTGTTTCCCCCGGCAGGCGGTCGGTCAGCTGCAACGGCCCCAAGGGTTGCGGCCGAAGCGTCGCCCGTCAATCCCTGCCCCGTCGCCCCGTCGCCCCGTCGCCCGCCCGACCGGCGGCGGGCCGGACTCGGGGCAGATCGTCCGGACCCCGCGGCTTGGCCCACGGGTCGATCCCGAGGAGCCGGAGGGCCCGGAAGCAGAGACACATCCCGGCCGCCATGCGCGGCGTAGACGAGGCCCCGCGGCAGGCCGAACAGCGACAAACCGCGGTTGTACCGCAGGGTCGCCGAGCCGGTGACGACGACCCCGGCCACGACCAGCACCCCCGCTTCCGGCGTCCTGTTCACGGCCCCTACCGGTCGCCGGCGGCCCGCCCGGCGTCGCCCTTGCGCCACCGCCGGTACCGCTCGCGGAACTGGGCCGCGTCCGCCCGGGCCCACACCGCCCCGCAGTCGGAGCAGATGCGGGCCGGCCCCGCGACGTTGACGTGGTTCGGCGCGAACGTCCAGGCGAACGCCTTCGTTCCGTCCGGGAAGAATATGGCCCCCTCGGGCCGTACACCTTCCCCGGGACGACGGCCGCCGACCCGCAGAACGGGCACGGCCGCGCCGGCCCCGTCTCGTCGGGCGTCGCACCGATCGATTCCTGTTCCATGGTTGCCGCCCCCTCACGCCGCCCGCCCGCACTCCGGGCACGCCCCGCTCGCGTTCCCGGTCAGGTCGTACCCGCACCCGAGGCAACGGCCGGCGGCCCTTCGCCGCCGCCGGCGGAATCCCGGAACGCCCCGGCCATGACGCGCGGGTCGGCCGCCCCGGACACGGCGATCGCGCCTCGGGCCACGAACGCCGGCACCCCCTCAATCCCCATCCCCTTGTACCGCCGCTCCTCGGCCAGCACGTCGGCCACACCCCCGTCCGGCCCGAGCACCCGTTCGGCGTCCGCCGCCGGCATGCCCGCCGACGCCGCGACATCGACGAGGTGCTCCCGCAGCCCGATGTCCACGCCGTCCGCGAAGTAGGCCCGGAACAGAGCCTCTACGACCGCGTCCTGAACACCCGACCCTTCCGCCAGCCGGATCAGCCGGTGGGCGTCGAGCGTGTTCGGCGTCCGGCTGATCCGGTCGAAGTTGAAGTCGAGACCCTCGGATCGGCCGACGGCCACCAGCCGGGCGTCGAGCGTCTGCGAGTACTCCCACGATCCGAACTTCCGCGTCCGGTATTCGCGCCGGTCGATCCCCTCCTTCGGCATGGCGGGGTTCAACTGGTAGGGCCTCCAGTGGACCCGCACGTCCGCCTCGTCGCCGAGCAGCGTCAGGGCCTTCGCCAGCCGCCGCTTGCCGACCCAGCACCACGGGCAGATCACGTCGCTGACGACGTCGAGGCCAAGGACGGCCTTCGGCCCGCTGCCGGCCCCATGCCTGTGCAGGACGGACAAGCCGGGCGCGGGAGCCGTGGCACCATCCTCGCCGAGGACGTTGAGCTTGATCTCCGACCGTTGCATCTCCGGGTACTCCGCTTAAGACAGCGACTGCACGCACGGCGGCACGTCGTCCTTCGGGCTGTTCGCCAGCCGGTCCACCGGCACGGCCTCCAACTCACCGTCCGCGTACCACGTGCCCTGCGTACGTTCCTGACCGTCAGGCTTGGCGGACCCCGCTCACCCGGCCTTTGCGTACCTCACGGTCAGTCCACATCCCGGCTGGCGGTGCCGACCCTGCCGTTTGCTCCGCCGCGGAGCATCTTACCCGGCGGCGGCGGCCCGGCTCTGGCGGAGGTGCACGACTATCCGTGTCGTGTTCGCGGAACCGGCGAAGGCCAGCCCTGGCGCGGACCCATCAGACGTGGCCACCGTCCGCATCGGAGCCTTGGCCTCATCACCGGGCCCGGTCCGCCCCCGGGGCCACACGCCCGTTCACGGGAACCCTACCGGTGACGTCGGGGCCGGCCGGTCTGTCACGGTCCGGCCGCCTGCCGGGTGGCGATCGGCACGTACCCGACCTCCAGCCCCGGCGGCGGGGTCACGACCAGGGCCGGGTCGACCTCCGCCAGCGTCCCGCGGGTCGGGGGGGCCAGGTATTCACGGTCCTTCGTCCAGTGCCGGTGCAGTTTCTCCACCCGCTCCTGCATCCGCTCCCGCTCCGCGTCCGTCAGGTCCGCGTTCAGCAGCGCGGGCTGGTCGGCGAACCGGTACCAGGCGTAGGTCACCACGCTGCCGTCCCCGAGGTGCGCCCGGAACGGTCCCGCGGCCGGGCCGGGCCGCTTCCAGCAGCTCTTGGGGTCCTCGGGCGTGACGTACGGCTCGGGGCGCTTCTCCTCGGGCCGGTCGAAACGGACTTGGGCCAGGCCGGTCTCGGCCGGGACCGCGTCGGCCCGCACCGGGACCCACTCCGCCTTGTTCCCGCCGCCGGCGTCCAGGCGGTAATACTCCGGGAGCGTCTCCAGCGGCCCGCCCGGCGAGTCGTCCTTGCGGGTCAGGTTCCCGTCCCACCGGTACCCGAAGGTCGTCTCGTCCAGGGCGACCGGGGTCGCAAACGACGTCCACGCGACCCGCGCCCTCTTCTCCTTGGGCGTGGACGGCGGGTAGATCTGCCAGGTCGCGCCTCCCCGGCCGCCGAAGCGGTGGGGGGCGGCCCCCGCGGGGTCCACCGCGCCGCCGGCCGGCGGGCCGCCCTCGAACCACGCCCGGACCGGGTCCCACAGTGCCCGGCGGTCGTAAGAGGTGACGCGGTGCACGACCGCCGACTCGCCGCCGGGGCCGCGGGGGAACGACGTCGGGGCGACGCGGGCGTACACCTGCCCCTTGGCGTCCGCCGCCTGGGCGGCCGGCACGTACTGCGTCTCCATCTGCAACGGCCGGTTCGGCTCAGAGGGCCGGCTGTCCAGCAGTTGGCCGGCCCAATCGGGACGGGCCACGGCGGCGTGCGACCAGAAGTAGGGGATGAAAAAGGCGACCGGCCCCTTGAAGTTTTGCACGTTCAGGAACAGCGTCCAGCAGTTACCCCCGGTCGGGACGTCCTTGCCGGCGGTGGCGGCCTTGGCCGGCGTCAACGGGAGCGGCAGGTAGCCGTAGCCGAACCACTCGCCGCGGGTGCCCTGCTTGAGGTTCAGGCCGTCGAGGGGGAACAGCAGCCACGGGCTGAGCTGCGCGACGCCGTACAGGCCACGGGGGTGGTCCCAGTCGCCCGCCCCGTGGGCCGGGCCGTTGGCGATCTCCCCGAAGTTGGGGGCCACGCCACCCATGATGAACTTCGGCGTCGTGGTCGGGAACCGCGTGTCGCGCCACCACCCCAGGCCGCCCTCGACGTCGGAGTAGAGTTTGGCCGGCGCGGGGCCCTCGTACTGGGCGTGCATCCAGGTGCCGAACAATCCGGTCTGGAACCGGTGCCCCGGGTACTCGCCCAGCAGCGGCCAGGCCGCCACGTACATCGAGAACCCGCCGTTGAACGACGGCGGCACCTTCTCGTTGGGCACGAGCAGGTAGCCGGCCATCTCCGCCGGCCGGACCGGGCGGCCCTCGTCGGCCGGTGCCGCAGGGGGCGGGACGGACGCCTTGACCATCGGCACCATCGCCTCGCCCATGGCCCGGCCGATGAGCCAGTACGTCTCGGCGTTGGCGTTCCAGTGGTACCCCTGGTCGAGCGGCGACCGGTCCGCCGGCCGCCAGAACCCCTGCGTCTTCACGAACGCCACGTTCCCCTTGAACTCCGGGTACCCGGCCACGGCGGCCTGCGCCTTCATCAGCGACAGGGCGCGGGGGTGCTTCTCGTCCGGGCCGTTCATGCCCGTCTCGGCCACGACGAACGGCAGGTTGGGCGCGGCCAGGTCCTTGCGGACGTCGCGGATGAGGTTGGCCAGGTTCCGCTCGTACTCGGCGTTGAACTGGTCGTCGACGCGGTCGTTCCACCCCTGGTGCCAGCCGACGCCGGCCAACTCGCAGCGGCCGTCGGAGCCGGGGACCAAGTCCTTCACGCCGGCCACGGCCGCGCGGGTCAGGCGGATCGTCTCGCGGTAGTACTTGCCGACGATCGCGGGGTCGGCGTCGAGAGCCGCCTGGGCCTTGGGGCTCAGCGGGTACGGCACCTTGCCGGAACTCGGCGGCCGGAAGTCCACCGCCAAGCTCTTGCCGCCCCAAGCGCACTTGACCAGCAGCACCGGCTCCTCTAGCGCGTCGCCCGCCGCCCAGCCGAAGCCCAGTTCCGGGCCGACGCGGTCGGGGCTCACGCCGTAGCCGACGGTCAGCGGCCCCTTGCGACCGAGGTAAGAGATGAACACGTCGTCCCGGGTCCGCCACGTCCCGGCGGCGTCCACCAGCACGCGGAACCGGTCGGCCGTCGCCGCGTCCTTCGCCAGGAGCTCCAGGCTCCCCTTCCCGCCGTTCCGCCCGGGGTCGGCCGCGACGAACCCCTGCCCCTCCATGTTGCTCTGGCCGGCGAGCACGAACACCTTCACCGGCCCCGTCGCCCGCGACCCGTTCACGGGCCCGGCGTCGGCGGCCCGAAGGGGGGCGGCCAGTAGGAGCGGCAGGAGCGCGGCGGCGA
>JAQGHJ010000328.1 GCA_028288905.1 Phycisphaerales bacterium
TCTTGCGGACCTGCGGGTCGGCGTCGTCCAACAGCTTGCCGCCGTGGAGGGCGGCCAGCCCGGACTCGGTCCGCGGCTGCACCTCGACGGCGGCCTTGCGGACGCCCGGCTGCGGGTTCGACAGCCCGGCGACCGCGGCCGCCGTCGCCTCGGCGCTCGACCCGTCGAGCAGCCCGAGGCCGTGCAGGGTCCACAGGGCGTGCATGGCGGACGGGTTCAGCCCGATCGCGTCGACGGCCGGGTCGCCGCCGCCGCCGGCCTTGCGGCCGGCCGGCGGGACGAGCTTCGCCAGCTCGGCCGCCACCGACTTGTCACCCCGCTCGACCAGCAGCCGCTGGGCGTGCAGCCTCCAGCCCAGGTTGTCGCTCTTGAGGGCCGCCAGCAGCCCCGGCACGTCGTCCCTGCTCAGCTTGAGCACCGGGCTCGGCTTGCCCGCCCCGTACACGAGCCGGTAGATCCGGCCGTGCGTCTTGTCGCGCAGCGGGTTGACGTACGCGTTCCCCGCCCCCTTCTCGAACCCCTGCGGGATCGGGTTGTGCTGGACGACGAAGTTGTACCAGTCGATCACCCACACCTGCCCGTCCGGCCCGACCTCGGCGAAGATCGGGCTCGTCCACTCGTCCGTGCTCGCCAGCAGGCTCGCGTCGTTCCGGGCGAAGAACCCGGCCCCGCGGGGCTGCAGCAGGAACTGCCCGACGACGTGCCCGGTCGGCTCGCTGACGAACGCCGTCCGGTTCCAGTAGTAGCTCGGCCACGTCCGGGCCGTGTACAGCGAGTGCCCGGCCGCGGCCGTGTACCCGCCGTGGAAGTCGACCTGCCGGACCGCGTCGGTCGCGGTGTACATCTTGTTCGAGTCGGCGATCGACGTCAGCCGCTTCACGGTCAGCCCGCGGACCGTCTCGTACGCCCGGTTCGGGATGTGCAGGTAAAAGCTCGGGTCGTTGTTCGCGCTCGAGGCGAACAGGTGCCCCTCCTCGGAGAACCCGAGCCCCCAGGCGTTGTTCGTCAGCGACGCCAGCGCCTCGAGCTTCGACCCGTCCGGCCGCATCCGCCAGATCGCCTGGGCGAACCGCTTCGGCTCCCCGCCGACCGTGCCGTTGAACCCGGCGTACCCGACGATGCCGTACACCCAGTTGTCCGGGCCGTAGTGCAGGCTGCTCGGGCCGGCGTGGGTGTCGTTCGTCCCCCAGCCGGTGAACAGGACGCGGCGCTCGTCCGCCTTGCCGTCCCCGTCCGTGTCCCTCAGGAACAGCATGTCCGGGGCCTGGGCGACGATCACCCCGCCGTTGGCGAAGCACAGGCTCGTCGGGATCGACAGCTTGTCGGCGAACAGCGTGACCTTGTCGGCGACGCCGTCCCCGTCCGTGTCCTCGAGGATGCTGATCCGGTCCCGGCCCTCGCCACGGGGCTTCATCTCGTTCGGGTAGTCGACGGTCTCGCACACCCACAGCCGCCCGCGCTCGTCCCACGCCATCGCGATCGGCTTGAAGATCTGCGGGTCGCCGGCGTACAGCTTCGCCTCGACCCCGGCCGGCAGGACCAGGTGCTTCATCGACTCGGCCGGGTCGACCGGCTTCTGGATCGTGGTGATCGGCTCGCCGGTCTTGCCCCACGTCTTGCTCACGACGTAGTTCGGGACCTTGCCCTCGCCGTACGCGAACGGCTTGAGGGCCGGCTGCGGGGCGAGCGCCCAGTCCCCGGCCGACCACCGCAGGCCCCGCTCGAGCAGCGCCTGGAAGTCCGCGTTGCCCCACGTCCGCTCGTCGTGCCCCCAGGCCGTGTAGAACACCCGGCCCTTGCCGTGGGTGCGGGTCCAGGTGTAGGGCTCCTTGCCCTCCTTGTCCTCCCGCACGCTCAGCACCTGCCGGTCCTTCTCGTTGTGCATCTCGTGCACGTACGACTCGTCCCAGCTCTGGATCTCGTTCAGCCCCTTCAGCACCGGGCTGTCCGGGGCGACGTGCGTCTCCTTGAACACGCCGGTCCCGTGCCGCTTGAACCGCCCGCCGGTCAGCTCGGTGAGCGGCTTGGAGTTCAGGAAGCAGTAGCTCCCGCAGTGCAGCACGGCGTACCCGCCGCCGCCGGCGACGTAGTCGAGGATCGTCTTTTCGGCGGCCGGGGTGACCTTCTCGGTGTTCGCGTACAGGGCGAGCACGTCGAACCGCTTGAGGTTCTCCGGGGTGATCTGCCCGAGGTCGTCGACGTAGGTCAGGTCGACCCCGCGGCGGGTCATCGCGTCGGCCACCTGGCGGAAGCGGTCGAGCGGCTTGTGGTGCCCGTCGTCACCGAGGAACAGCACCTTCACCCGCCGGGGCGCGGCGGACTCGGCCGGCGGCGGGGCGGCCCCGGCGGCGGGGGGGTTGTTCGCGCCGACCAACGGGAGGGCGGCGAACGCGGTGACGGCGAGCACGCCGATCGATGCGAGCAGAGCGCGGGGGAATCGCATAAGGGGGTTCCTGGGTTGGTTCAAACGACGGGACGTGCGTCGGGGGCGGTCGCCGAGATCATTACGCCGCCCGCGGCGGGCGACACCGACAAATCCGGTGAAAACGTCCCTCCGACGGGGGCCGGCGGGGCACCGCTTGCCTCGTCGCGGTCGGGCCGGGTCCTCGACCACATCAGCACCCGGGGCGGACGCGAGTTCCGCTCGCTCTGCCCCGGCATGGGAGGTTTCACCGCCCGGACCAAGCACCCTGGTACCGGGCGTCGAGCGTCGGTCCGTCCAGCGGTCAACGGTTCGACGTTCTCGTTCACCGCCCCCGGTGCCGTTTGCGGTACTCGCGGGGCGTCATCCCGACCCGCTTCTTGAACACGACGCTCAGGTACTCGGCGTGGGGGAACCCGACCTTCTCCGCCACCTTCACCAGCGACAGGTCGGTCCCCCGCAGCAGCTCCTGGGCCCGGTTCATCTGCACCCGGTCGATCTCCTCGTGCGGGCTGCGGCCGACGAGCTTCTTGAACCGGCTCTCGAGCACCCGGCGGCTGAGCGGGACCCGGGCGACCACGTCGGTCACGTCGATCCCGTCGCACGCGTGCTCCCGGATGTACCGGACGGCGTTCGACACCTCCGGGTCGTCGATCGCCAGCGCGTCGCTGCTGGCCCGGGCGGCCACCCCCAGCGGGGGGACGAACAGCCCGGCCGCCTCGACCCGCTCCCCGTTCATCATCCGGTCGAGCAGGGCGGCCGCCTCGTACCCGGTCCGGTGGGCGTCGGGGGCGACGCTGCTGAGCGGCGGGTCGCTCAGCTCGCAGATCAGTTCGTCGTCGTCCACCCCGATCACGGCCACGTCGTCCGGGACGGCCAGCCCGGCGTGCCGGCAGGCCTCCAGCACCTGGCGGCCCATCAGGTCGTAGCACGCCATCACCCCGACCGGCTTCGGCAGCCCGCCCAGCCAGTCCCCGAGCCGCACGACCTCGGCCGTCCACTCGGCCCCGGCCCGGGCGGTCACGCTCGCGTGGGCGACGGCGACGGCCAGCCCCCGCTCGGCCGCCCGGGCGACGAACCGGTCCCGCCGCCACACCGACCAGTTGAACCGCTCGTCCCCGACGAACGCGAGCTGCCGGAACCCCCGCTCGTAGAGGTGGTCGAGGGCGGCGGCCGCGATTGCCTCGTCCGCCGTCTCGACCCACGGCACCCCCGGCACGAGGTTCGCCGCGCTGACGTCCACGACCGGCAGCCCGGTCCCGGTGACGACGGCCGCGATCCGCTCGTTCTCGATCCGGGCGATGATCCCGTCCCCGCGCCACCGGTCGAGCCAGGCCGGCGGCTCGTCCCCCCGGGCCTGCTCGGCCAGGTACGTGCTCCACGGCCGGTGCTCGCGGACGTACCCGATGATCCCCCGCAGCAGCCCGCGGGCGTACTCGTTGCTCGTCTCGACCAAGAGCGCGACCACCTTCCTCTTGCGCCCCACTTGCGGCGCGTCGGGTCGCGTCATTGGTCCCTTGTCATTGGTCATTTGTCATTGGTTCGGAACGAGCCGTCCGACTCCGCGACCTGGGTTCACAGCGGGCCACCGAATCCCGAAAGGACAAAGGACGAATGACCAAGGACAAATGACTCTTCACAGTTCCGGGATCGCCACCCGCTCCCCGCCCTTCATCGCGCTCTCGTGGGCCGCGATCCCGACCATGGTCCAGTTGGCGGCCGTCGGGGCGTCCGGGAACGCCGGCTGCTTGCCGAGGCAGGCCATCAGGAAATTGTGGGCCAGGTG
>JAQGHJ010000404.1 GCA_028288905.1 Phycisphaerales bacterium
ACCGCCGCCGCGACCGCAACGGCCGGCGCGGCAGCGCCGTTGGCCGCGGGTTCTCCGACGGCCGCGGCCGCGGCCGGCACCGACCCCGGCGTGGCCCGCGGGCCCATCGACAGGCTCTCGACCTCCCGGCCGGCGATCAGGTCCATGAGCAGCCGGGCGGCCCCCTGCCCGACTTCCTCGTTCGGCAGCGGCAACACGTTCAGGTCGATCGTCTGCGTCACGACCGGGCGGACCCGGTCGAACACGGCCAGCCCGAACCCGCCGGGGATCTTCGTCGGGTGGGCGTTGGAGTACTGGAGCAACGCCTCGGCCGCCGACCCGCGGTAGCAGACGACGGCCGTCGGCTTCTTGGCGTGCCCGAACAGCGCCTCGGCGTGCTCGTACGCCGCGAAGTACGTCCCGCCCTCCCGCGGGCGGTCCTTCCGCAGCTTGTACGGCACGACCAGCTCGTCCAGCCCGGCCTCGGTCATCGCCTTGGCGTACCCGTGCCAGTGCTCGGCGGCCGTCCAGAACAACCCCGTGCCCCGCTCGCCCTGGCGGTAGTCGGCGTGCGTGAACAGGGCGATCCGCTTGTGCCCCTTGGCAATTAACTGGCGGGTGGCGGCCACGGCACCGGCCTCGTAGTCCACCGTCACCCGCGGGGCCCCGTCCACGAACCGGCCGAACACCTCCACCAGCGGTCGGCCCTCCCGCCGCATCGTCGCGAACGCCTCTGCGTTCGACGCCCCGTCCGGCCCGACCGCGCAGTTGACGATCAGCCCGTCGACCCGGCGGTCCAGCAGCACCCGCACGTTCGTCGCCTCGTCGGCCGTCGACTCGTGCGTCAGGAAGATCGGGGCGTAACTCTCGGCCGTGCACATCCGCTGGAACCCGCGGGTGAACCCGGCGATCAGCGGGTAGTTCACCGCGTTGAACTGCAGCCCGATCAGGAACGTCTTCTTCGCCCGCAGCCCGCGGGCGGCGATGTTGGGCCGGTAGTCCAGCTCCTTGGCCGCCTCCAGCACCTTCCGCCGCGTCTCGGCCGAGAAGCGCACGTTATAGCCGTTCAACACCTGGTGAACGGTCGGGATCGAAAGGCCCGTCTTCTGGGCGATCTCCTTCAACGTCGATGAAATGTCCCACCTCCGCGTATGTGCCGCCACCAAATATAGCGGAAGGGGCGTCACCCGACGCAAGCTATTTGTATGCAGCCCCCGATTGCGGCCGCGCCCGCTTCATTTAGAACGTTCTTACCGCAACAAGAATTTCACGCAGACCGGCTTCGGCACCGCCGTCGGCTCGCCGACCCGCGACAGTCCGCCGCTCGCCGGGCCGATCCGGAACGTGGTGACCGTGCCGCTGTCTTGGTTGGCGGCGAGCAGGTACTGCCCGCTCGGGTCGATCCCGAAATGCCGCGGCGACTTGCCCCCGGTCGGCACGATCCCGGCCGGGGTGAGCTTGCCCGTGGCCGCGTCGACGGCAAACACCGCGATCGAATCGTGTCCGCGGTTCGACCCGTACAGGAACTTCCCGGTCGGGTGCATCGCGACCTCGGCCGTCGAGCTGGCCCCCTTGAAGTCGGCCGGCAGCGTCGGCACGACCTGCACGTCGGCCAGCGTGCCCTTGCCGGCGTCGTACTTGAACACGGTGACCGTGTTCGCCATCTCGCTGATGACGTACGCGAACGCGCCGGACGGGCTCCACGCCAAGTGCCGCGGGCCCGAACCCGGGGCGACCATGCCGGCCGGCGTGTCGTTCGGGGTGAGCGTGCCTGCGGCGGCGTCAAACTTGTAGACGAGTAGTTTGTCGAGCCCGAGGTCGGCCGCGATTGCGAACCGGTTGGCGGCGTCGAGGTTGATCGAGTGGGCGTGCGGCCCCGCCTGCCGCTTCGGGTCCGGGCCGCTGCCGACGTGCTGAACCGTCGCCGACGGGTCGGCCAGCGCCCCGTCCGCAGTGATCGGCAGGCACGCGACCGCCCCGCTGCCGTAGTTGGCGACGAGGACGTGCCGGCCGTCGCGGTCGAGCGACACGTAGCACGGCCCGGTCCCGCCGGACGGCTTGCGGTTCAGCGGGGCGAGCGTGCCGTCCGGATTGATCGCGAACGCGGCCACGCCGCCGGCCTTCTTCCCGTCGACGGCGTCGACCTCCGCCACCGCGTACAGGTGCTTCTTGTCCGGGTGGATCGCGACGAACGACGGGTTCGTCGCCTCGCCCGCCAGCACGGGGACGGACAGCTTGCCGGTCGCCGGGTCGAGTGTGGCCGTGTAGATGCCCTTGCTGCCGGTCTTCCCACCGGAGTAGGTGCCGAAGTACACGCGGACCTCCCCCGCCGCCGGCGGGGAGCCGGCGGCGGGCTGTGCGCTGGCGGCCGGGGCGGCGAGGGTGGCGGCGGCCGAGAACGCGGCGGCGAGCAACAGGGCGGTGCGGGTCATGGCGCGGGCTCCGGGTGGGGTGGTGTCGCGGGGGCGCGATGGTGCCGGGCGGGCGGCGGGAACGCAAGACGCCGCCGGGCGGCGGCCGCCAGGCTTTCCCGCCGGATCGGTGCGATTTTCCCGGCCCGTTGACCGTCCGCGGGCTTTAGATGACACTTCCGCCCCACACGACCCCGGGCCGCCGCGCCCGTCGCCACCTCTCCCCCAGCGAAGGACCCCGCCGCCATGGCCAAGCTCGCCGCCGCCGCCCGCGCCACCGACCCGTATGCCCCGGACCCGAAGCTGAAGTTCACGTTCGGCCTGTGGACGGTCGGGAACGTCGGGCGGGACCCGTTCGGCGGCCCGACCCGGGACCCGATCGACGTCCGCCAGATCTGCGACCTGCTCGGCGAGGCCGGGGCGTACGGCGTCAACTTCCACGACAACGATTTGATCCCGATCGACGCGACGCCCGAGCAGGCGGACGCGATCAAGCGGGAGTTCCGCAAGGGGCTGAAGGACAACGGGCTGGTCGTCCCGATGGCGACGACGAACCTGTTCAGCGACCCGGCGTTCAAGGACGGGGCGTTCACGAGCAACAACGCCCGGGTCCGGGCCTACGCGATCCAGAAGACGATGCGGGCGATGGACCTCGGGGCCGAGTTCGGGGCGAAGATCTACGTCTTCTGGGGCGGCC
>JAQGHJ010000363.1 GCA_028288905.1 Phycisphaerales bacterium
CCGCCGCCGCCGGCCGGCGGGCCGGGCGGGGGCTGCGGCGACGGCGGGAATGACGCGGGCGCGGGCGGGTCGGCCGTCAGGGCGGTGACGAACGCCTGGCTGTTGGCCCGGGCGGCCCGGAGCAGGAGGGCGCGGTCGACCCGGGCCGGCTCCGGCGGGACGGGCAGCACGACGGCCGGGTCGACGGTCAGCCCGCCCGGCCCGGCGGCGGCGGCGACGACGTCCGGCGGGGGGAAGGCTGGGGCAATGGGCAGGGCCCCGTCGTGCCGGTCGGCGTACCGGGTCATGAGCCCGTCGAGCTGGCGGAGCAGGGCCTTGGTCAGGGCCTGGGCCGACCGCTCGCGGACGTGCCGGGCGAGGCTGACCATCAGCCCGAGCACGATCACGAGCACGGCGACGGTCGTGAGCATCTCGACGAGCGTGTACCCGCCGCCGCCGCCGGCCGCGGCACACCGGCCGGCCCGGCCGCCGCTGTCATTCATGCCAAGGCCACCGGGAGCGTCCGGCTGATCGCGCTGCGCGGGCGGACGGGTCAAGGCGGGAGGACCGGGCGGCGGCGAGGGGTCGGCGGCGACGGCCGCGGTCGGCGGGAGCATGGGGTTGCGGGGTGGGCGTGGCCGTTACCGGCGGCGTGCGAATCGAGGCCGTGGCGCGGGGCGTCGTCGGGTGCAGGCATGTTGCCATGGGCTGGCGTACCCGCCTGCTGCCCGTGGTGGGCGGATGCTCACCAGCCCGCCAGCGGTTCACTGGCTTGGTCGATGTCCGCCACGGGCAACGGCGTACCGCAGCCCGAGGCACGCTTCGGTTGGGAGTACTTCGCCATTCATTCAACGGGTCCGGCGATCGGACGTCGGGCGCTCCGGGCCACGGTCAGTACAGCGGGCGGTCGAAGTTGGCCACGTCGTCGCAGGGGTTTTTCGGGCTGAGCCAGTACGTATCTACCGCCGGTCCGAACTTGCGGTCCGGTCCGGCGGACAGGAGCAAGTAGAGCCCCTTGTACGCGGCGACCTCGCCCGAAACCGAAGAACTGCCCCCCGGATCGATGTTGCCGTTTTGGGCCACGCCCGTCTTCAGTTGCCCGTAGGTCGGAGAAGCGGGATCCGAGATGTCGGCCGCCGCATCTCCCATGATTTGCTGCAACTTCTTAAGGCTCGTGAACATGCCCGAGTTGTCGTTGAAGTCGAACATCGGGCGCGCGGGCGTTGAGTAGTCGTTGGCGGCCACGTAACCGTTGGTGGCCGTGACGTTGGCCGACGGGACGCCGGGATAATAAAGGATCGGCATGCCCTCGCTGTCCAGGAGCACGGAGGTGTTCGGGTTCGTGGACAACTGGAAGTTGTCGTAGTTGCCCGTCCTGAACTTGTCGGGCGACAGGTACGGACCCGACACTTTGCCCTGAACGTCCGTCCCGATCGCCGGCCTAGTCCGGAATCCGAGCCCGTTCGCCCCGTCCGTCGCTTGGTCACCCGGCCCCAGCAGGGCGCGGCACAACAGCTGCGCGCCGGCATACTGGGCCGTTAGTTTCGGCGGTGCGCCGTACGTCGGCTGCGCCCCGTCCGGCGACACCCGCGGGATGTCCCCGTGGTCCTGTCGGTACGCGTCAAGGGCGATGACGATCGCCTGCAGGTCGGCCGCCATCTTCGTGCGGGTGGCCTTACCGTACGCCTTGGTGATGGTGGGCAGCAGGATGCCCATGAGGACCAGGGCGATCCCGATGACGACGAGCAGCTCGACGAGCGTGAACCCGGCCGTCCGGCGGGGGCGGCCATCGGGCAGGAGCGGGCGGCGGGAGGGGGTCGTCGTGGTGGTCGGCATGGCGGTGGTCTCGGTCGGGGCGGGGCCGGGGGCCGGCTGTCGCGCGCGCCGGCGGCGAGGCAGCCGCGGCGGTCAGCCGCCGACGATGATATCGTCGGTCGTGCAGTACCGCCGGTCCGGGCCGGCGCTGAACAACAGGAACTTGTCCTTCCCCCGCGGGGCGTTCGGACTCATCGGGCTCTTGATGTAGTAGAGCGAGTGCGAGTATTCGTCCGGGTCGCTGGAGTTCGTGAAGATCTTGAAGTCGCCGCGGAACCCGGTGCCGTCGTTGTTGGCCGACGGCTCCCGCCGGTACGGGTCGAAATGGAACAGGTTGTACTGCTTCGAATCGTTCGAATTGTCGGCGTAGTCGTACTTCTCGTTGTCCGCCGTCGGGGTCAGGACCGTGCCGGCCGGCGGGACCGGAACCAACACCCCGTTCGGAACCGCTCGAAGGTACACGATCGCCCGCTGCTGCGAGTAGTCGTCGACGAACTCCGGGGCGGCCGAGTCGAGTATCCTCGGGTCGAACACCGTGCCGGGCATGGACAGCGGGTTGGCCGGCCCGTTGATGATCCCGGACCCCGGGCTGTTCGGGCTGTACGACGCCGGGAACAGGTGGCCCGGGCTGGCCTCGATGTACGCCCCGTGACGGACCCGCTTCACCGGGGAGGCGGACAGGTTCATCGGGCCCTTGCCGACGGTGGTCAGGTCGACGTCGGCCCCGCCGGGGGCGGTCGGGGCGTACGTGAACCCGCCGCACATCGCCAGGACCATGTTCTCGGTGCTGGTCAGCCGCTGGCTGGCCGGGTCCGACCCGGCGACGTTGAGCCCGGGGGCCTTAAACCCGCCGGTGTTGGTGGCGCGGTCGATCGTGAGGGCGGCGTTCATCGCCACGCCGGGGTAGGCCCGCTCGTCGAGGTGGTACCGCTCGATGGCGGCGGCGATCGACGCCATGGTCGCCTCGGTCGACGAGCTCTGGGCCCGCACCCGCACCTTCGAGGCCGTCGGAAGCAGGATGGCGATCAGGATCACGATGATCCCGATCACGACGAGCAGTTCGACGAGCGTGAACCCGGTGTCGGCACCGGCGGCTGCCGACCGCCGCGCGGCGTGGCGTGGCAAGTGGCGGGCGGAGGCCGGCGGCGGTGAACCCATCGGCAACGGTGAGCGGCGGCGGCGGGTCGGCATGGTCGCGACCTTTCGAACGAGTCCCGGCGGGGGTCGGCCCGCGGCCGCCGCGGCAGCGCCTGCCGCGGGCGGGGCCGC
>JAQGHJ010000398.1 GCA_028288905.1 Phycisphaerales bacterium
GTTGCGGACGTGGCTGTACACGATCGTGACGAACCAGGCGTCGAAGGCCCGGCGGTCGCGGCGGGTGCGGCAGGCCGTCCCACTGGACGCGGGCGGGTTCGTCGCAGCCGCCGACGGCCGCCGCGGCGGATCGAACGGCATGCCAACCGCCCGCCCGCCCGAACCCGCCGTCGACGGCCGGCTCGACGTCGACGTCATGCTCGCCGCCCTGTCCCCCGAGCACCGCGAGGTGCTGGTCCTGCGGGAGCTGCAGGGCCTGACGTACGACGAGATCGCCGAGGCCCTGGGCGTGCCCCGGGGGACGGTCGAGTCCCGGCTGTTCCGGGCCCGGCGGGCGATGCGGGACAAGTTCGCCGACCAGATGGGCTGACGGCCAACCGTCGGCACGACCGCCGTTAAGGATTGCCGACCGCCGTCCTCCACCAGCAGTGAGGTTCATGTGACCGCGACCAACGAGTGCGACTGCGGCGAGCTGCTCAGCGCGTACCACGACGGCGAGCTGTCGGCGGACCGGGCCCGGGAGGTCGCGGCCCACTTGGAGGGCTGCCCGACGTGCGCCGCCGAACTTGCCGACCTACGGCGGTTCTCGGGGACGTTCCGTGTGGCGGACAAGCCGATCGGGCCGGCCCCGGACGAGTGGGTGGATCGCCTCACCGCCGCCGGTGAACTCCAACGCCACCTAGAGTCGACCGCCGCGGCGGCCCCGGCGCGTCAGCCCGCTGCGGCCGATCCAGTCCCGTTCATGCGGTTAATCCCCGCCCCGCCGGACCACCACGCCCGCCGCGTCCGCGTCGTCCGCTGGTTGACGGCCGCGGCCGCGAGCGTGGGGCTGCTCGCGACGGCCCAACTGGCGTACCACCACTACAAGGACGGTCAGCCCGCAAACAGGCCGGGGGTGATTGAAACGATCCAGCCAGGCACCCAAGCCGGCACCCAGCCCGGTTCGGCGGCCCAGGAGCGGACTGTGTACGGGAACCAAGGTCGCGGCCGCTAACGCCGCGCCGCGTCTCCGCAGCGGTGCCGGTTTATCATCCGGCCGTGCGAAACGCCCTCCACACGCCTTCGGCAGCGAAGATCGAAGCATGTCCGACTCGCCCGTCCCCCCTGGCACAGGATTCCAACCCGTGTTCCACCAAGCCGAGGGAACGGCAAGCCGAATCTGCAAACTCAATTGCCATGAGCATGGCCCGCAGGCCCGTGCCGCCAAGAACGGGCGCGCCGGCCGGGTTCTCGCTCACGCTGGTCGCCGTCGTCGCATTCGTCGCCGTCACCTATAACCCCACCACCGGTGCGGCGTACGCCGCGACACCACCCGCCACCACCCCGTCCGCTCCCGAGAAAGTCCCGGTCTTCTCACCGACGGACCTCGGCTTCGTCAGTTGCCGCATCCCCGGTTTGGTCGTGACCGACAAGGGCACGCTCGTAGCCTACTGCGAGGCCCGCCGGGGCAAGGGGGGCGACTGGGACCCGACCGAGATCCTGGTCCGCCGCAGCGGCGACGGCGGCCGAACGTGGGACGGCCCGAGCCGTTTGGCCGGCGGGGCCGACGGCGACCGCCGGACCTACAACAACCCGCTGGCGATCGCCGACCCGGCCGGCGGCATCGTCCACTTCCTGTACTGCGTCGACTACGCCCGCTGCTACTACAGGCGGAGTGGCGACGACGGGCGGACGTTCTCCGCCCCCGTCGACATCACGCCGACGTTCGACGCCTTCCGCCCCGAGTACGACTGGAACGTGATCGCGACCGGGCCGACGCACGGCGTCCGCCTGAGCACCGGCCGCCTCTTGGTGCCGGTGTGGCTGTCGACCGGTGGCAAGAAGCACCACCCGAGCGCCGTTGCGACTGTGTACAGCGACGATGCGGGCAAGACGTGGCGGCGCGGGGAGATCGCGATCCGCTCGACGGCCGAGGTGCCGTACCCGAACGAGACGGTCGCCGTCGAGCTGTCGGACGGCCGGGTCATGCTCAACGCCCGGAACGAGGCCGCCCGCCAGCGGCGGGTGGTGACGACGAGCCAGGATGGGGCGACCGGGTGGACGGCCCCCGCGTTCGACGACGCGCTGGTCGAGCCGGTCTGCAACGCGTCCATCGTCCGGCTGCCGGACCCCGCTGCCCCGGGCCGGGGGCAGCTCGTGTTCGCGAACCCCGACAGCCTCGAACCGCGGTCCGCCAAGCCGCTCGCCCCGGGCCAGCGAAAGGTGAGCAAGCGGCAGAACCTGACGCTGCGGCTCAGCGAGGACGACGGCAAGACTTGGACAGCGTCCCGGACGCTGGAGCCCGGCCCGGCCGCCTACTCGGACCTAGGGGCCGGGACGGACGGGACGATCTACTGCCTGTATGAAGTGGACGGCGGGCTGACGATCGCGCGAGTGACGGCGGCTTGGGTGGCGGAGGATAGACGCAGCTCGTCCGGCCCGGCCGGCCGCTGATCGCCTTCGTAGGGCCGGCTGTGCCGGCCGTTCGGGCTGTCGCCCGATCGCGGCCCGTTCCCGACCCTGGCTCGGTTTGGCCGGCACAACCGGCTCCACGGGTGCCCGTTCGGGGGCATCACGTCCGCAGTGAGTCGGTGCCAACTCACCGCGCCGCAACGACTGGCTGGCCGGCAGCTGGCGGCGGGGCCGGCGTCGCCGCCATCGCGGCTGCGGCGTTCGGGTTGCGGATCTGGGCGAGCGGCCGCTCCAGGGCCCGCAGCAGCGGCGTCGGGTAGACGCCGAGCACGATTACCGCGACGGCCAGCGGCGTCAGGACGAACACCTCGCGGCGGGTCAGGTCGCCGCGGGCGGTCGGGGCTGTCACGTCCTCGATGGCCGGTGACGCGGACGAGTCGTCCCCGCCGACCTCAGCCCCGGCCGCCGGCACCTTCAGCGGGCCGTATAGCAGGCTGCCGGCCATGTGCAGCATGTAGACGGCCCCGAGCACGACGCCCGTCGCCGCGACGGCCGCGAACGCCGGGCCGAGGTGCTTGCTCGTGAACGCCCCTTGGATCGTCAGGAACTCGCTGACGAACCCGTTCGTCAGCGGGAGGCCGACGGCCGCGAACGTGAACAGGAACAGGAAGAACGCCATCTTCGGCATCGCCCGGGCGAGCCCGCCGAGGTCCCGCAGGTCGCGAGTTCCGTACCGGGCGTAGACCATGCCGATGACGAGGAACAGCGCCCCGCTAACGATCCCGTGGTTCACCATATACAGGACCGACCCGCCCATGCCGACCGGGTTGAGGGCGAGCATGCCGAGGATGCAGAACCCCATGTGCGACACGGACGAGTAGGCCACCAGCCGCTTGGCGTCGTGCTGCACCCAGGCGACGAGGGCGGCGTACACGATGCCGGCCAGGCACATAACGGCGAGCACCGTCAGCACCCGCGGGAACAGGACCTGACCATCCGCCCCGACAAGCCCGATTGGCAGCGCGATCCGAAGCAGCCCGTACGCCCCGAGCTTGAGCACGAGCCCGGCCAGGTCGGCCGCCCCGCCGCTCGGGGCCTCGGTGTGGGCCAGCGGCAGCCACGTGTGCAGCGGGAACAGCGGCGTCTTGACGACGAACGCGGCCAGCAGCGACATCAGGATCCAGAACTTGGCGTCGGGCCCGAGCTTGGCCGGGTCCTGGGCGAAGCGGATCACCTGCGTGATGTCGAACGACCCGGCCTTGACGCCGAGGTAGATAATGCCGGCCAGGGCGAAGATCGAGGCGGCGAACGTGTACAGGAACAGCGTGTTGGCAGCCCGGCGGCGGTCCGGCCCGCCCCAAATGCCGACCAGGAAGAACAGCGGGACGAGCGACACCTCGAAGAACGTGTAGAACAGCAGCAGGTCCGTCGCCATGAACACGCCGAGCATCGTGACGAGCAGAAAGCTCATCCACGCGTAGTACTCGCGGGTGCGGACCCGGACCGACCAGAGCGACCCGGCGACGGCCAGCGCGTGCAGGGCGGCGGTGAGCACGACGAGCGTCAGTGAGAGCTGGTCGACGCCGACGGCGAATTGTGCCCCGAGCCCGCTGAGCCGCGGCCCCCACGCCACGAACTGGTACCCGCCGACCGCCCAGTCGTACCGCCCCGCCATCGCCAGTACGGCGACGAGGGACGCGAAGCTGACGCCCGCGCCGAAGCTCCGCCCGCCGG
>JAQGHJ010000402.1 GCA_028288905.1 Phycisphaerales bacterium
TACGGCGTGCTGGCCGTCTTGGTCGGCGGGCACCTCGTCGAGGTCGCCACGCAGCGGGAGCACTGGCCGTTCTCGCCGTACCAGATGTGGTCCGTCCCGTCGCGGTCGTGGGACGTGAGCCGGGAGATGCTCCGGGGGGTGACCGACGAGCCGACCCCGCGGGAGGTGCCGCTCGTCCCGAGCCAGCACTTCTACCCGGTCCAGTACCAGACGGTGGTCGTGCAGTTGCAGCACGCGGCCCGGTCGGTGGGGGAGATGCGCAAGGCTGAGGTCGAGGCGGCGGAGCTGGCCGCCGCCGGCAAGCCGGCCGACGCCGCCAAGCGGAAGGCGGACGCCAAGCGGGCCGAGGCCGACCGGATCGTCGGCGGGCTGCTGAAGCTGTACGAGGCCCGCCGAGCCACCGGCGGGCACGCAGGGCCGCCGCTCAGGGCGATCCGGCTGTACCAGGTCACGTGGACGATGGACAAGACCGCGTCGGCCGCGTCCCGGGCGAACCCGACGAAGACCGCCCTGCTCTACCCCCCGCTGACCGACGCCGAGCGGGCGGCGGCCCGGCCGCCGGTGGCGGACCGGATCACCTCGGAATACGGCAATGACAGCAACAGCGATTAACGCGGTGCCCGCCACCCCCGCCCCGTCGCCCGCGACCGGTGCCGACGCCGACTTGGCGACAACCGCCTTGCCGCTCAGCCGGTGGGGCCGGTGGTGGTTCGCCCCCGAGTCGCCGTTAAATTTGGGCATCTGCCGGGTGCTGTTCTTCGGGGCCGAGTTCCTCTACCACCTGCCGGTCCGGTTCGACGCCTGGGGCGGGGTGCCGGGGGCGCTGTTCCGCCCGGTCTGGATCTTCGAGCGGCTGCACGTGTCGGTCCTGCCGACGACCGCCCTGCTGGTCGTCGAGATCATATGGAAGCTGTCGCTGTTGCTGGCGTGCATCGGGCTGCTCACCCGCGCCGCGACGGCGGTGGCGGCCGTCGGGGCGCTGTACCTGATCGGCGTCACGTTCAGCTTCGGAAAGGTGTTCCACGTCGGGTCGATCATCGTCTTCACGATGGGCATCCTCGCGTTCAGCCGCAGCGGCGACGGGCTGTCGGTCGACGCACTGCTCCGCCGCCGCCGCGGGCTGCCGCCGGCCGCCCCCAGCGGCGAGTACCGCTGGCCGGTCCGGATGGTCTGGGTGCTGGTCAGCGTCCTGTTCTTCAACGCCGGCATGGCCAAGGTCATCCGCGGCGGGCTCGACTGGGTGACGAGCGAGAACATGGCCGTGCTGATGACCCAGCGGCACTACATGAACGCCGACAGCCTGCCGGCCTTGAACTGGGGGCTGTTCGTCTCCCAGCACCGCCCGCTGTACGTGCTGTTCGCGGCGGCGTCCGTGCTGGCCGAGGTGTTCTGCTTCCTCGCGTTGTTCGTCCGGTACCCGTGGCGGCTCGTCCTGCCGGCGATCCTGTTCGGCATGCAGATCGGGATCGGTTTGTTCATGCGGGTGTGGTTCACGCCGTACATGATCGTGTACCTGTTCTGGGTGCCGTGGGGCGACGTCGCCCGGTGGCTCGCCGGGCGACGGAAGCGGCCGGCCGCGGCGTGACGCTTTGCTTGCGGCGGTTTACAACGCCGGCATGACCCACCGGACCCGGGCCGCCGCGCTCGCCCTCGCCGCCTGCGCGGCTGCCTCCCCCTCCGCCCGCGCCGTCGATCGCCCCGACGTCGTCCTCGCCGACTTCGAAGGCACCACGTACGCCAGCTGGGTCGCCGCCGGCACCGCCTTCGGCGACGGCCCCGCCCGCGGCGCGCTGCCCGGGCAGATGCCGGTCAACGGGTTCGCCGGCAAGGGGCTCGTCAACAGCTACCACGGCGGCGACCGGTCCACGGGCACCCTCACCTCCCCGCCGTTCACAATCGACCGCAAGTACGTCTCGTTCCTGATCGGCGGCGGCGGGTTCGCCGGGAAGACGTGCGTGGACCTCGTCGTGGACGAGCAGGCCGTCCGCACAGCGACGGGCCCGAACACGGTGCCCGGCGGGTCCGAGGCGCTGGGGCCGGCCGCCTGGGACGTGACCGAGCTGGCCGGCAAGACCGCCCGCCTGCGCGTGGTGGACGCCGCGACCGGCGGGTGGGGGCACGTCACGCTCGACCAGGTCGTGTTCACCGACGCCAAACCACCGGCCGCGGCGGTGCTGCGGGAAAAGCCGTCCGTCGTGGTGACCTCCGCCGCCCGCTGGTTGAACCTGCCGGTGAAGAACGGGGCCAAACCGCGACAGGTGACGGTCTCCGTGGGCGGGCGGGTCGTCCGGTCGTTCACGATCGAGGCGGCCGACGGCGACCCGGACTGGTGGGCCGCCGTCGACGTCTCCGCCTGGGCCAAGCAACCGCTGACCGTGCAGGTTGACCGGTTGCCCGACGACTCGCAATTCCTCGCGAACGTCGACGCCGGCGACGCCCGCAAGGGCCGGCGGAACCTGTACCGCGAGCCGCTCCGCCCGCAGTTCCACTTCTCCCCCGCCCGCGGTTGGCTGAACGACCCGAACGGGCTGTCGTTCTACAACGGCGAGTACCACCTGTTCTTCCAGTTCAACCCGTACGGGACGAAGTGGGGGAACATGCACTGGGGCCACGCCGTTAGCACCGATCTGCTGCACTGGCGGGAACTGGGCGTCGCCCTGTACCCGGACGCGCTCGGCATGATGTACTCGGGGTCGGCCGTGGTCGACTGGGCGAACACGAGCGGGCTCGGGTCGCCCGGCAAGCCGCCGCTCGTGCTGGCGTACACCGCCGACGGTGCGGACGTGCAGTGCCTGGCGTCGAGCACGGACGGGCGGGCGTTCGCGAAGTTCGCCGCCAACCCGGTCGTGCCGAAGATCACCGGCGGCAACCGCGACCCGAAGGTGTTCTGGCACGAGCCGACGAAGCGGTGGGTGATGGCGCTGTACGTCGGCGAGCGGCCGCCGATGCCGAAGGCGGCGAAGGCGGAGACGGTCCACACGGTCCGGTTCCTGACGTCGCCGGACATGAAGGCTTGGACCGAGAGCGGGCGGATCGAGGGGTACTACGAGTGCCCGGACCTGTTCCCGCTCGCCGTCGACGGCGACGCGACCGACGTGCGGTGGGTGCTGACGGCCGCGAACAGCGACTACCAGGTCGGCACGTTCGACGGCAAGACATTCGCCCCCCAGACGCCGATCCTCAAGGGCCATCGCGGCAAGGGGTTCTACGCCGCCCAGACGTTTAGCGACTTGCCGGCGGCCGCCCCAGGTACGGCCCCGGCCGCTACGGCCCCCGCCGCTACGGCCCCCGCTGCGGCGGCCGGCCCGGGTCGGCGGGTGATGGTCGGCTGGTTCCAGACGCCCTCCCCCGGCATGCCGTTCAACCAGTCGATGACCGTCCCGCTGGACGTACGGCTGCTGGCGACGGCGGACGGCCCCCGCCTGTCCTATTTGCCGGCGTCCGAGCTGGCGGCCCTGCGGGCCGGCACAACCTCCGCCGGCCCGCTCGACCTCAAGCCGGGCGACGCCAACCCGCTCGCCGCCGCGGCCGGGGAGTTGCTGGATGTGCGGGCCGAGTTCGAGCCCGGAGACGCGGCCGAGGTGGCGTTCGACGTCCGCGGCGTCCCGGTCGTCTACGACGCCAAGCGGCAGGAGCTGAGCGTGAACGGCCACCGCGCTCCCGCCCCGCTCCGCGACGGCCGGGTGCGGCTGGTCGTGCTGGCCGACCGGAACAGTTTCGAGGTGTTCGCGGCGGACGGGCTGACGTACGTCCCGATGCCGGTCATCCCGAAGCCGGAGAACAGATCCGTGAGCATCGCAGCCAAGGGCGGCACTGCCAAGGTGCGGTCGC
Organism: Phycisphaerales bacterium; assembly: GCA_028288905.1. Lineage (GTDB taxonomy): Bacteria > Planctomycetota > Phycisphaerae > Tepidisphaerales > Tepidisphaeraceae > Humisphaera. Next base: position 3,832 of record JAQGHJ010000402.1, read on the forward strand.
TGGAGGTCCACGCCCTCAACTCGATCTGGCCCGCCGCGGCCGAGTAGTGAACCCATGCGCGGTCCCTACTCGCGGGGCTGGTGCGCCCCGACGGCCGGCGGGCGGTCCGGCGGGACGGGGCTGCCGAAGAAGTCCCGCCCGCCGTTGTCCGGCACGACCACGCCGACCGGCACCTTGGCCCCGGCCCGCCACTGGTACGCCCCGGCCGCCAGGAACCCATCGCCGCCAGCCCCCGGCTTCACCAGATCCGGCTCCCCCGCCGCCATCTCCACCGCCCCGCCGTCTTCGGGCCGGCCGGCGTGGTCGCCGGCGTACAGGTTGTGCTCGAACACCGTGCCCGTCGCCCGACCGAGCCGGTACCGCACCCGGCCGGCGGCCACGAACAGGTTGTTCGCGAACCACGCCCCTTCCGCCCACCCGCCGTCCCAATCGTTGAACGACACGAGCGGGAGCCCGGCCATACCGGGGCCGACGTAGATCGTGTTGTTATAGACCTGCGCCCCCTGTGACGCCCCGCCCATCTGGATCATCCGCCCGCCGGCCGACCCGTCGTTGGCGCTCACGTTGTACCGGACAATCGCCCCCTCGTTCACCGCCCCCTTCGGCCCGCACACCAGCAGGAACCCGCCGTCGTTGTCGTGGCTGTAGTTGTACTGGATGAGGGTCCGGCGGCAGCCGTAGTCGGCGTCGAACGCCTGCCCGTCCAGCGTCCCCCGCATGCCGCTGACTTCGTTGTGCTGGATCACGGTGTCGTCGCTGGCGAACGGCCAGATGCCGGCGGCCGCGTCGTCGCACCGCATCCGCCCGCCGCGGATCACGTTCCGCTCGATGACGGCCCCGTCCGACCCCCAGATCTTGATCCCGTCACCGCCGACGTCCAGCAGCAGGTTGTCCCGGACGGCAACGCCCTTGCTCCGCGCCCGGCTGCCGGCCCGCTGGCAGATGCCGTTGCGGTCCGTTCGCTCGACCCGGCAGTGCTCGACCACCAGCCCGTCGAACCAGCTTGCGGGGCCGCCGCCGCCGCCCCGCCGACCGCCGCCGCGGGTCTCGAAGTAGATGCCGCAGCCCTCGGCCGACTTCCGCAGGTCCCCGTTCACGTCGTGGACGAACAGCCCGGCCAGCCGGACGTTTCGCATGGCCCCGAACCCGTCGGCCAGTACGCGGACGCCGCACCGCCACGGCTCGCGGGTCGGGCCGATGTTCGTCAGCTCTAAGTGCCGCACGTCCCAGTGCTCGACGTTCCGCAGCAGCAGCGCCTCGGGGTACGCCCCGCCGGCGTCGATCCGCGGCAGCGGCCCCGGGCCGCCGTAGACGTCGACCACGATCGGCACCGCCCGCCCGTCGACGACCGCCCCCGACCCGGCTGGGGCGAGCCGGCCGGCGTACCGGGTGCCGACCTTGAACAGGATCGCGTCCCCCGACCCGAACGGCGGGTGTCGGTTGACCGCGTCCAGCGACCGCCACGCCGCAGCCGGCGACGTGCCGGCGTGCGCGTCGTCGCCGGTGGCGGCGTCGACGTGGTAGGTGGCGGCGCCGGCGGCACGGGTCAGAAGGATCGCGGCGATGAAGGCGAAGGTGGCGGCGACGGCAGCGGCGGCGCCACGTCGTTCGCCGGCAGGAGCTCGGGGCATGTGGCGGATCGTACCGGCGACGACGACCAGTCGCCTCGCGCCGGCGTTCGGCGTGCAAGGGCTCGTATCGGGGGAAGAGCCCGTCTCCAAGCGTCAGGCGTGCCGATCTGCGTCAGAACGGATGTCATCCTGAGCGAAGCGAAGGACCCCTCGTCCACCGCGCGCCCGGGCCCGGCGGCTCAAGGATAGCGGATTGTGAAAGGGTGGCCCGCCGCCGGTGCTCGCCACCCGGTCGTCCAC
>JAQGHJ010000409.1 GCA_028288905.1 Phycisphaerales bacterium
TCTCTGCGGAAGCGATCATCTCCGCCGTCCACGCCGCGGCTACCGTCGACCGGCTGCCGCGGGAAATCGTGCTGGAGCTGACCGCCCGGCGGGCGACGGCGCCGATCTTTTCCCCGCTGGCGGCCAGCCCAATCGACCGGTCGGACCTGCCGCTGGACCTCGCCCGCCGGGTGATCGACGAGCTGGCCGACCTCGACGACGCCCGGCTGACATTGGCCGGTGTCGGCGACCCGCTCCTCCACCCGGACCTGCTCGCCGTCGTCGCCCACGCTGTCGAGCGGGGCGTCGCCGTCCACGTCGAGACGGACCTGCTGCCGACCGACCCGGCCGCCGTCGACGCCCTTGGGGGGTCGGCGGCCGACGTCGTGTCCGTCCACCTGCCGGCCGTCACCCCGGCCACGTACGCGGTCGTCATGGGCGTCGACGCGTACGAGGCGGCGCTGCGGAACGTGCAGGCGTTCGTCACCGCCCGCGCGGCGGCGGGGCGGGGCACGCCGGTCGTCGCCCCGCTGTTCGTCAAGTGCCGGCAGAACCAGCACGAGATGGAGGCGTGGTACGACCAGTGGCTCCGGGCCGTGGGGTCGGCCGTCATCGTCGGCCCGACCACGTTCGGCGGGCTGCTGCCGGGCGTCGCGGCCGCCGACATGACCCCGCCCCAACGCGTCCCGTGCCGGCGACTGACCGACCGGCTGACGGTGCTGAGTGACGGCCGGTACGTCACCTGCGAGCAGGACCCGCTCGGCCGCCAGGCCGCCGGGCGGGCGGGCGTCGACGCGCTGGCCGAGGTGTGGGGGGCGAAATTTGCGGCACTTCGCAAGCATCACGCCGATATGCAGTTCGGCCGACTCCACCCCGTGTGCGCCGCGTGTACGGAGTGGCACCGGCCGTGACGGGGTATCCCCGATTGCCCACCGGCCCCAATTCAGTCCTATGTCCTCCACGTTCAACACCCTCGGCGTCGTGCTAGCCCGGGCGGGCTCGAAGGGGCTGCCGAACAAGCACCTGCTGCCGCTGCTCGACCGGCCGGTCGTTTCGTACACGCTCGACCACGCGGCCGGGGCGGCGTCGCTGACGCGGGTGGCCGTCTCGAGCGACTGCCCGGTCGTCCGCCGGTTCGGCGTCGCCCGCGGGTTCGACCCGGTCGAGCGGCCGGCCGAGCTGGCCACGGACTCGGCCAGCGTGCAGGACGTGCTGCTGCACGCGGTCGACGCGATGTCGACCGCCCACGGCTTCCGGGCCGACGCGGTCGTCGTGCTGTACGGAAACGTGCCGGTCCGCCCGGCCGGCTGCGTCGACCAAGCGGTCGAGCTGTTGCGGGCGACCGGGTGCGACTCGGTCCGCAGCTTCACGCCGGTCGGCAAGTGGCACCCGACGTGGATGAGCCGCCTGAGCGGCGACTGCGTCGAGGCCGTCGTCCCCGGCAGCGTCCACCGCCGCCAAGACCTGGAGCCGCTGTGGCTGCACGACGGGGCGGTGGTGGCCGTCAGCCGAGCGAGCCTGGAGCGGGGCCGGGCGAACCAAAGCGACCCGCACGCGTTCTTCGGCGTCGACCGCCGGGGGTTCGCGGTCGAAGCCGGCGATGTGATCGAGGTGGACGCTCGCCGGGACCTGTACTGGGCCGAGGCCGTCCTCCGGGACCGGCAGGAACGCGACGCCGGGGCGACCGCCGCCCGCGACGTCGATCACATCCAACTGAAGAGGGCGTCTTGACCCGCACTTCGTCCCCCGCGCCTGCCGCCCCCCCTGTCGCGGTCGCCAGCCCAACGATCGACATCGCCGGGCGGCTCATCGGCCCCGGCCGGCCGACGTTCGTCGTCGCCGAGATCGGGGTAAACCACGACGGGGACGTCCAAAAGGCGATCAAGCTCGTCAAGGTCGCCGCCGCCTGCGGGGCCGACGCGGTCAAGCTCCAGGTGTTCCGGGCGACCACGCTCATGCACCCTGAGGCCGGGTTCGCCAGGTACCAGAAGGATCGGGTCACCGACGCAGCCGACCCGATCGAGATGCTCCGGAAGTACGAGCTGAGCCGGGAGGACCTGCGGGCGATCGTCCGGGCGATCGTCGAGGCGAAGCTGCTGCCGCTGGCCACGCCGTTCTCCCCAGCGGACGTGGACACCCTCGCCCTCCTGCGCGTGCCGGCCATCAAGGTCGCGTCGCCGGACCTGGTGAACCGCCCGCTGCTGGCGGAGGTGCTGCGGCTCGGCAAGCCGGTCCTGGCGTCGACCGGTGCGGCGACGATGGACGAGGTGCGGGCGGCGGCGGGGTACCTGTCGGCGGCCGGGGCCAAGTTCGCCCTGCTGCACTGCGTCAGCGACTACCCGGTCGACCCGGCAGACGCCCAGCTGTCCTGGATCGGCGAGCTCGCCCGGGCGTTCGACGTCCCGGTCGGGTACTCGGACCACACGACGCACCCGATGGCCGGGGCCCTGGCGGCCGCGGCGGGGGCGTGCGTGATCGAGAAGCACCTGACGCTCGACCGGGCGGACCGGGGCCCGGACCACGCGGCCAGCGCCGACCCGCAGCAGTTCGAGCGGTACGTCCGGTACGTCCGCGAGGCCGATGCCCTTCGAGGGGCGCCCGGCAAGCGGGTGCTGGACTGCGAGCGGGACGTCCGCACCACGAGCCGCCAAAGCCTCGTCACCCGCCGGTCGCTGGCGGCCGGGGACACGTTCCGCGCCGAGGACCTGACCGTGCAGCGGCCCGGGACGGGCGTGTCGGCCGAGCGGTGGGCGGACGTGATCGGCCGCACGGCCAGCCGGGCGGTGCCGGCCGGGTCTATGCTCCTGCCGGACATGATCGCCGGCGAGCCCCTCGAACGGGCGGCCTGAGCGGGCAACCGCGGGTGATCGGGCCGTCCGCTCATCTAACCCGACACAGCTCAACGGGATGCCGGCATCAACAAGATGTGGGCATCCTGTTTTCTTTGCGATATAAAGTATACGGGATTGGCGGGTTTGCGTATAACCTGCGGTACCGTGCGACGGCCGAACCGGCCTCCGCCGGCGGGCGTACGGATGCGACCGCAGGCGGTGGGGAGACCCCGGGTGACGCTGTCGCCGCCGGGCTCTTCGGGTCCGGCGACTTACGGGTTTGGAGGTCCTCCTTGATGTCCGCCGCCTCGCCGCTCCTCGACACGATCCGCACGCCGGCCGACATCCGCGGTTTGAGCATGACCGAGCTCCAACAGCTCGCGTCGGAGATGCGGGAGCGGATCTTCCAGGCCGTCAGCACCAACGGCGGGCACCTGGCCTCGAACCTCGGGGTGGTCGAGCTCACGCTGGCCCTGCACCACGTCTACGACTTCGGCCCGTACCCGCAGGGGCCGGACCGGCTGATGTTCGACGTCGGGCACCAGTGCTACCCGCACAAGATGCTCACCGGCCGGGCCGGCGCGTTCGGCACGCTCCGCAAGAAGGGGTCGATCGCCGGGTTCCCGACCCCGGAGGAGTCCCCGTACGACCTGTTCAGCGTCGGGCACGCCGGCACGGCCATCAGCACCGCCGTCGGCATGGCCCGCGGGGACCAGAAGCTCGGGCGGGACAACCACGTCGTGGCGGTCGTCGGCGACTCATCGATCGTCAACGGGCTGGCCCTGGAGGGGCTCAACAACGCCGGCACGCTCAAGCGGCAGATGCTCGTCGTGCTGAACGACAACGGGATGAGCATCTCCCAGCCCCAGGGCGCGTTCAGCCAGTACCTGGAGCGCGTGCGGGTCAGCACGACGTACGAGGAGTTCAAGCGGTTCAGCGAGAAGGTCGTGCACCGGCTGCCGACGAGCGTCGGGCACAAGATCGAGCAGGCCTGGGACTCGCTCTGCTCCAGCGTCAAGAGCGCGATGTGGGCCGGGCAGATGTTCGAGGCGATGGGCATCAAGTACATGGGCCCGATCGACGGGCACGACCTGCCCGGGCTCATCAACTTTCTGGCGGAGATCAAGCACGTCGAGAAGCCCGTCCTGCTGCACGTGAAGACCCGCAAGGGGCACGGGTACGAGGTGACGCTCAACGAGCCGACGAAGTTCCACTCCCCGGCCGCGTTCCGGGTCGAGGGGTCGCCGCTCGTGCAGAACGGGTGCCGGGTCGAGATCAAGAAGGGCGACGGCAAGAGCTGGACGACGGCGTTCGCCGACGCCGCCCTGGCCGTCGCCCGCCGCGACTCGCGGGTCGTCACGCTGACGGCCGCCATGCCGGACGGGACCGGGCTGTCGAAGTTCGAGAAGGAGCTCCCGGACCGGTTCCTCGACACCGGCATCTGCGAGTCGCACCTGGTCGCGATGGCCGCCGGAATGGCTAAGAGCGGGCTCCGGCCGCTCGCGGCGATCTATTCGACGTTCGTCCAGCGGGCGTTCGACCAGGTGTGGCAGGAGGTGGTGCTGAACAAGCTGCCGGTCGTGCTGTGCCTGGACCGCGCCGGGTACGTCGGCGACGACGGGGCGGTGCACCACGGGTTCTGCGACGTGTCGTTCCTGCGGCCGATGCCCGGCATCGTGCTGATGGCCCCGAGCGACGAGCCGGAACTGAACCGGGCCCTGCGGCTGGCGCTGTCGCTCGACACGGCGTCGGCCATCCGATACCCGCGGGACAACGTGCCGGCCTGCCCGCTGGAGGCAGAAGTACTGCCGGAACTGGCCGCCCAAGCGGCCGAGGAGTGGGAGGTCGGCAAGAGCCGCACCCTCGTCCGCCGGGACGACCCGACCGCCACGATCGTCTGCTACGGCGCGCTGGCCGAGGGCGTGCTGACGGCCGTCGAGCAACTGGCGGCCAACGGGGTCGACGTCGACGTGGTCGACGCTCGCTTCGCCAAGCCGGTGGACGCCGACATGCTCGCCCGCGTGCTCCGGCCCGGGCACCCGGTGCTGACGGTCGAGGACCACAGCCTGCAGAACGGGTTCGGCACGGCCGTCCTAGAGCACGCGAACGAGCACGGCCTGCCGACCGACCAGCTCACCCGCCTCGGCATGCCGGACCGGCTCGTCGGGCACGCGACCCGCAAGGAGCAGCTGATCGAGGTCGGCCTCGACCCGGCCGGCATCGCCGCCAGCGTCCGCGGCGCGATTCGCCGGGCGGCTGAGATGCCAATGCCCGCGCCGATGCCGCTGGCGGGGAAGTACGTCTAACGACGGGGCGTAGGGCCCGTGCTCGCGCTCCCGAACGTGGCCCGCTCGGCAAGCGGCGTCACTCCGGGGGGTCGCCCTTGTAGGGCCGGCTGTGCCGGCCGTCGGGGCGGCGCGGCGCAATTGGGTCTGTTCTGCATTCCCGG
>JAQGHJ010000447.1 GCA_028288905.1 Phycisphaerales bacterium
ACCAGTCGCCGGCGCCGCGGACGGCGAACAGGACGGTTGTCTGATCGGCCACGTGCCGGTCCTTCGGCGCGCCGCCGAAGTACAGGGCGTAGCCGCGGCGGATCGGGTTTGCGTCCGGCAGCTCGGCCAACCGCGCGCCGGCCTTCAACCCGCTCGGAACCGACCCGATCTCTCGCCCGACGAACACCAGCTCGACCGGCCAGTTCTTCACCGCGTACAGGCTGGCGGCCTTGTCGAACGTGAAGTTGTTGTTCGTGAGCTTCAGGTCGTCGTGCGGCGGACTGCCGACGAAGTTGCCGCCCATGCACACCCACCGCTTCACCTTCGCCCGGACCAAGTCAGCCCCGGACTGCCGCCCGTCGGCGGCCGGTTCCCGCAGCAGGTCTGCGACGTTCGTCAGGTAGCCGACGGTCACCACCGTCACGCTGTGGTCCGGCTGGGCTGCCAGCGCGTCGCGGTACACCCGGCGGGCGTCGGGGGCGTCGTCGCCGCTCGTTAGGTCGTGTGGGAACTCGGCGGCGATCCGCTCGGCGTACTTCGACGGCTTCTGGGCGCCAACGCCTTTCGGGGCACCGATCGGCAGGTCGGGCCGACCGTAGAAGGTGTTGATCGCGTCGACGCACGGGGCGGACCACTTGTTCAGCGACGAAACCGTCGTCGCCAAAATCTCGGCCTCGCCGCGGTCGGCCAGCGCGTGCAGGGCGGCGAGCGCGCCGAGGTCGTCGCAGTCGCTGTCCATGTCCGTGTCGAAAAGGATCTTCGCGGCCGCGGCCGACGTAGTGGCGGCGGTCGCGGACCGGGACGCCGCCGTGCCGTCGGCCGCAACGGCCGTCGACAATGTGGAGGCGGCAACCACCGCCGCAAGGGTGGCCAACGCCAGCGCTCGTCGCGAGGGATTGCGTAGATGCCGAGGACCGATCCCGGTGGTCGGTGACGAGCTGGCGGCCAAGCTGGTCCTCCGGTCGGCGGAAGCGGGATGGGCCCGACGTCGGCAGTTGTAGTCCTCACGTCCCCCGCTGGTTCCCGTACATCATCACGTGCAACCGCGGGCAGTACCGGTAGCCCTTCCGCTTGCACACCTCGCTCACCCAGCCGGTCCGGTCGGCGAGCGTGGCGGCGTCGGTGCCCTCGGGCATGAGCAGCACGTCGGCCGGCTCCCAGTCGTCGAGCTTCGCGAGCAGCGCCTCGACCTCGGCCAGGTCCGACTCGGCCGCCACGACGAACTTCAGTTGGAAGTCAGGGGCGGTGTCGATGAACCGCTGGATGACGGGCACGTTCAGCCGCTGCCGCTCGTGGGCGGCCGCGAACCGCCCGCCCTCCCGCTCGGTCGGCGTGCTGTTGGACAGCTTCGGGGACAGCGACGCCAGGTCGAGCGGGACGTCGTGCCAAACGGTGGCGGCCGTCTCGATCGTCAGATGGTGGCCGGCCGCCTTCACCGCCCCGCACAGGTCGGCGACGTCCGGCATGATCATCGGCTCCCCGCCGGTCAGCACGACGTGCCGGGCCGGGTGCTCGCGGACCCGCCGGACGATCTCCGGCACCGCCACGTCCTCGCCCTCGGGGTACCAACTGGCGTATGGGGTGTCGCACCACGTGCACCGCAGGTTGCACCCGCTCGCCCGCACGAACACCGACGGCACGCCGACCAGTTTCCCCTCGCCCTGGATCGAATAAAACAGCTCGGAAAGCTTCACGCCAAGAGTGTAGCTCCTTCGAGGCTGCAGAGGGGAAGAGCGGAAGAGGGGAAGTAGGCAGTGAAAGGCGGAGGTCGTCGTCCTGCCGTGAGGCGTCTCTTCACTGCCTACTTCCCCCCTTCCGCTCTTCCCCTCTCCCTCAACGGAAGTTCAGCGTGAACAGGACAGTATCCGGGACGGCCTTGCCGCTCTTGTTGCGGAGGGGTTCGAACCACCAGTCGTACATCGCGACGACGCACGGCTGGTCGACCTCGTTGCTGCCGCTGCTCCGGTGGACGGCCACGGACGTGACGTGGCCGTCGGGGGCGATCCGGACCTTGAGCGTGACCGTGCGGGCCCCCATGTACGCGTCGATCATGCTCACGGGCAGCATCTTCGGTCGGACGGTCTTCACCTCCCGGCCGAACTGCGGATCAACCTTGCCGTCCCGGCGAATAAACGCCTCGATCTTGCTGAACGCATCGACCTCAGACTCACTTTCCTGCGCCGGATCGGCGGCCGGCGTCGGCGGCCCGGGGCGGCCCGCCCGCCCGCTAGCGGCTGAGGGCTTCAGTGCCGCGGCCGGCGGCATGACGGCCGTGACGGGGGACGGCGGTGGGGCATCCGGCGGAACCGGCGTGATGGTCGGCGGGACTTCTGGCATCCGCAGCGGCGGCGGGGCCGGCGGGGGGGAGGTGGCCGGCCGGGGCGGGGGGGCCGGGAACATCCCGTCGGGTCGGACGGCCATCGTGAGGGCGTTGGCGTCGGCGGCCCTTCCGCCGGGTGCTCCGACGCGTTCGGGGGCAAGCGGGCCTCGGGCGGGCGTGGCCTCGTCGACCGTCGCGGCCGGCGTCTCGGCTCCGTCCTCCCGGGTCGGCACCCGCGGCGAGACGGGGCCGGCGCGGTACGTGCCGACCTCGGCCCCGTCGACGCGCGGTGCGGGCGGAGCGATGGGCGGAGCGACCGGCGGAATCGCCGGTGGGTCGGGCAACGGACGGGCGGGCGAAGGGTCGGCGGGGGTCGGTACTGCTTCCGGTTCGGGCCTGCCGGTGCCGCCCTGGCCGCCGTTCCCGTTCTGGCCGGGAGGGGCGGTCGAGCGGGACGGATCGGCGAGCGGCGTCGGGCCACGCGGGTCGCGGCTGAGATACGGCTGGTCGTTGTCGGCCTGGGGGGCCTTCAGGGTTTGCTCACCCTGGGCGGCGTGGGTGCCAATTCCCTCTCCGTCCGGCTTGCCGATCCGGTCCGGGAACTTCTCCACGTCCGGTTTAGGCGGGGGCGGTTCAACCTTTGGGGGTGGCTCCGGGGGGAACGCCTCGGGCTCCGGCGGGGCGAGGTCCTTCGGCAAATCGCGCAGGAGCGCGGCCGAGTCATCCCGAACGGCGGACGGGCTCAAGAGGGCGACCGTCGCCACCCGCTCCCGGGGCGTTGCCGGCTCGCCGCCGTCTGCCGCCCCGACGTGGAGTTGCCGCGTGCCCGTGTACAACCCGGCGTGGACGACGAGCGACGCGGCGAACGCGAAGGCGAAGATGGGTACGTGTCGCCCGTGCATCCGGCCCGGTGATTTCTTCGTCGTACATCGGCCGCCGGCGCGGCCGTCCGGAGTTCAGTATAGGGATCGGTCCGCCGCCGCCCGCCGAGCACGCCTCGCCATCGCTTCCGACGACGGCGCCGCCGTCATTCTGCGGCCGACGGCTCCCCTTCCGGATGCCCGCCTCGTCCCAGCCCGGCCGAGCGGGCGCGGAGGTAGGCCATCGCCTCGCCGACGGTGTCCGCCACCGCGTACGCCTCCCGGGCCCGCGGCTTGATGAACCGTTCGGCGATCCCGTGCTCGATCATCGCCAGAAGCGGGTTGTAGTAGCCGTTTACGTTCAACAGCACGATCGGCTTGTCGTGGTACCGCAGGATGCGGCCGACGAGGATCTCGAACAACTCCTCGAAGGTGCCAAGCCCGCCCGGCAGGGCGATATAAGCGTCGCCGCGGACTTCGAGGGCCGCCTTGCGAGACCGCATGTCCGGCGTCACGACCAGCTCGTCGGCCGCCCGGTCGGCCGAGGCCTCGTCGACGAAGAGTTGGGGCGTCACGCCCACCACCCGCCCGCCGGCCGCCCGAGCCGCGTCGGCCAGCACCCGCATTAAGCCCAGGCTGTTGCCGCCGTAGACGAGCGTCCACCCCTCGGCGGCGAGGGCCGCCCCGAGGTCGGCGGCCGCCGCGTGGTACGCCTCCGCGACGTCGCTGCTGGACGACAGGTACACGGTCACCGAACCGATTCGGGTGGACAAGTCAGGCTCCCTCAAGGGTCAACTGGGCGGCGGACGCACCGGCGCTTCGAGTCCAGGTTTGTAACCCGTGAGCCTCTGGATCGACACCGCCACAGCCGCTGGACGGCCCGGCTGGCCGTGATAGGCGGGGCCGAAAACCCGTTGGCCCTCGGGGAAACGCGGGCCGGCGCTCGTTGCGGCCCTTACGGCGCGACCGGCGTGGCATTCGGGGCGACAGCGGGTGGGCGGGCGCTATCATCGCCCAAGGAGACCCCACCCAAATGACCACGACTGCCCCAACCGCCGCCCGTCCTATCGAACACAGCGGCACCTTCGCCCTCGGCGACCTGAGCGTCCACCGGCTCGGCTACGGCGCGATGCAGATCACCGGTCCGGGCGTATGGGGCCCGCCGAAGGACCCGGCCGAGGCGGTCCGGGTGCTGCGGCGGGCGGTCGAGCTCGGGGTGAACCTGATCGACACGGCCGACTCGTACGGCCCCGAGGTGAGCGAGGGCCTCATCCGCCAGGCCCTCCACCCGTACCCGGCCGGGCTGGTGATCGCGACGAAAGCCGGGCTCACCCGGACGGGGCCGGGCAAGTGGCATCCGGTCGGCCGGCCCGAGTACCTCCGCCAGCAGTGCGAGATGAGCCTCCGCCGGCTCGGCCTCGACCGGATCGACCTGTTCCAACTCCACCGGATCGACCCAAAGGTGCCGTCCGACGAGCAGTTCGGCCTGCTCCGCGACCTCCAACAAGAGGGCAAGGTCCGGCACGTCGGGCTGTCGGAGGTGAACGTAACGGAGATCGAGGCGGCCCGGCGGGTCGTGCCTGTCGTGACCGTTCAAAACCGGTACAACCTGACGGACCGGCAGTCGGAATCGGTGCTCGAGTTCTGTCAGGCGAACGGCATCGGCTTCATCCCGTGGTTCCCGATCGCCAGCGGCGGCCTCGCCCGTCCCGGGGCGGTGGTGGACCGGGTCGCCAGGGCCGACGGGGCCACGCCCGCCCAGGTCGCGCTCGCGTGGCTGCTCCGCCAGTCGCCAGTCATGCTGCCGATCCCCGGGACGTCGTCGGTAACGCACCTGGAGGAGAACTGCGCCGCGGCGACCGTCCGGCTCACGGATGAGCAGGTGGAGGAACTGAGCCATGCGGGGGCGTGTACAGAGTGATCTGCCACGCGTCCCTCACGGTGTTTACCGAGCGGACCCGCCAGTGACACGGGCTTTCAGCCCGTGCGAGTGGGCCTGGGCGTCCAGCACCTTTCTCTACCACCCGTTCAACAAGAACCACCCCGATTTGCGAGGAACCTCGTGGACTACGTCCGACTCGGCCGCTCCGGCCTGAAGGTGTCGCGGATCTGCCTCGGCTGCATGAGCTACGGCGTGCCCGACCGGGGACCGCACCCGTGGTCGCTGCCGGAGGACGCGAGCCGGACGTTCATTCGGCGGGCGCTCGACCTCGGCATCAACTTCTTCGACACGGCTAACGTCTACTCCGACGGCACGAGCGAGGAGATCGTCGGCCGGGCGCTGAAGGATTTCGCCCGCCGCGACGAGGTCGTGCTTGCGACGAAGGTCCACGGCAAGATGCGTGGCGACCCCAACGGCCGCGGCCTGAGCCGCAAGGCGATCCTGACCGAGATCGACCACAGCCTGCGGCGGCTCGGGACGGACTACGTCGACCTGTACCAGATCCACCGGTGGGACCCGGACGTGCCGATCGAGGAGACGCTGGAGGCGCTGCACGACGTCGTCAAGGCCGGCAAGGCCCGGTACCTCGGCGCTTCGAGCATGCACGCGTGGCAGTTCTGCAAGGCGCTGTACCTGGCCGACCGGCACGGGTGGACGCGGTTCGCGTCGATGCAGAACCACTACAACCTCCTGTACCGCGAGGAGGAGCGGGAGATGATGAAACTGTGCGCGGCCGAGGGCGTCGGCGTCATCCCCTGGAGCCCGCTCGCCCGCGGCCGGCTGACCCGGCCTTGGGACGAGCGGGCGAACACCGAACGGGCCAACACCGACGAGTTCGGCAAGGTCCTCTACGCGGCGACGGAGGCGTCGGACCAGCGAGTGGTGGACCGCGTGGGCGAGGTGGCCGCCGCTCGGGGCGTGCCGCGGGCGCAGGTCGCGCTGGCGTGGATGCTGTCCAAGCCGTACGTGACATCGCCGATCGTCGGGGCCACGAAGCCGCACCACCTCGACGACGCGGTGGCGGCGCTCGGCGTCGGCCTGACGGCGGACGAGGTGGCGCGGCTGGAGGAGCCGTACGTCCCGCACCCGGTGCTGGGGTTCACCTGACCTCCCGACGGCCGACACGCGGCCGCCCGGTGCCTTGCCCGTTCCCCGGTCCGAGCCGATCCTCAACGGACCCGTTACCGTGTGGCGATGAATGCCAACCCTCAAGCCGCCCGGACGATCCTGCT
>JAQGHJ010000460.1 GCA_028288905.1 Phycisphaerales bacterium
GCGGCGGGCCGCGGTTGCTCGGCAAGCGGGCGGACGGGTCGTTCGGCCCGGCCGCCGCCGTCCTCCACCTGCCGTACCTGCTGCTGTCGCTGGGCGTCTGGCACTTGGCGGCCGCCGCCCGCGGGTCGCGGGACGCGAGTCTCGTCGCGCCCGGGCTGTGGGTGGGCCGGCGGCCCCGGCCCAGCGATGTGCCGGCCGACGTGACGACCGTCGTCGACCTGACGGCCGAGCTGCCGGCTCGCCGGGCGGTGCGACGGCGGGGGGCGTACGTCGCGTTCCCGATCCTCGACGGCCACGTCCCGCCGACGCCGGCCCTGGTCGCGCTCGCCCGCCGGCTGGCGGCCGACCCCGGCGTCGTCTACGTCCACTGCGCCCAGGGGCACGGCCGGGCGGGATTGGTCGCGGCGTGCGTGCTCGTCGCCCGCGGCCTGGCGGCCGACCCGGCGGGGGCCGTGCGGCTGATGCGGTTCGCGCGGCCAAAAGTGCGTTTAACGCGGAGCCAGTCTAGACGGTTGAAGGAGGTCGTGGCGGTGCTGCGGCCGTCGGGCACCCGGCGGCAGGACGGCCGGCCGCCGTCACCCGGGTCTGCATAAAGACAGAGCCGGCGGGCACCGAAGGTCTCGGCCCGCCGGCTCTTTCGCCCCTTCGGGGCTTTTTGCTTACCCGTCCCCAACCCAGGGCTCACGCCCTGGGCAATGGTGCTTCCGCCCCTTCGGGGCTCCGGACGGAGGATAGGGTGCCCGGGATTAAACTGCGGTCCTCCGCACGCCACCCTTCTCCCTGCCCTCTGCCCTCTGCCCTCTGCCTACCGCGTACTGCCTACCGCCTACTCACCCTTCAGTGGCGCTCGACGCCGTTCACGATCAGCTTCGCGTGCAGCTTGCCCATCTCGTGGAGCTGCTTAACGATCGAGATCCGGTCGTCGGCCGACACCTTCAGCTGGTCCAGGGCGAGCGTCAGGTCCTGCAGCTTGGCCCCGCCCGTGCCGGCCGGGTCGAGGGCGACGACGTTTTGGCGGGTGACGACCGGGGTGCGGGGGGTCGGGGTCGGCTTGGGGTCAACCACCGTAATCGTCATCCCGCGGTGGCTGATCACGGTCGGGTCGACCTCCACGTCTCCCGTCACAATGATCGTCCCGGTCTTCTCGTTCACCGACACCCGGGCCTCGGCCGACAGCTGCGGGACGGGCAGCCGCTGCACCCGGGCCACGAACGAGTCCGGGCGGGCGCGGTCCGCCGGCGGGACGGTCACGACCACGTTCTTCGGGTCGATCGCAACGGCCAGCACCGCCCCGTCCTCCCCCTCGGCGTCGTTGATCACCTTGGCGATCGTGCTGGCGGCTGCCCAGCTGGCCGTCGCGTCGGCGATCACCAGCGTGAACCGCCCGGCGTCGTCCACCGCCCGGGTCAGCAGGTTCGCCTCCATCACGCACCCGCCGGTGATGACCCCGGCCGTCGGGGTGGCCGGGTCGTCGATCACGACCAGCCCCTCGCTCAACGCCAGCGGCATCTGCGGCCCACGGCTCCGGTCGGCCGGCATCGGGCCCTGCATCGGGCTGACGAACAGATAACCGCCCCGGAGCGAACTGGCCGCCCCCAGGCTGACCACCCGCACGTCGATGTGGTCGCCGTTCCGCACGCCGGTGCTCGGGACGGTCGCGATCAGGCTGACGACCGCGACGTTCGCCGCGTTCTTCAGGTCCGCGATCGGGGTCGGGTTGGCGAACTGCCCGAGCATCGCCGCCAGCGGCTTGATCGCCGGCATGAAGTCCCCGCCGTCCCCCGTCCCCTTCAGCCCGTACACCAGCCCGACGCCGGTCAGCACGTTCGTTCGCTGCCCGTCCGGCCGGGTGATGTCGGCGATCTGCACCGCCCGGGCAGGGGCGGCGGCGAGAAGGATCAGGGCGGCGGCGAGGAGAGGGAAGCGTGTTCGCATGGGAGAGTCCTTTGTCGTTTGCCCTTGGTCCTTGGACCTTGGCAATCCGTTCGGCGCACGAGGGCCGAACCGGCGCGAAGGACAAGGGACAAAGGACAAAGGACCAATGACAACTGACTAAGGGCTGCTGACTACTGACCACAAATTAGAACGGGCTGATCGCGTCCACGATGTTCCCGAGCCAGCTCTTGCGGGTGGCCGACCGGACGGCTCCCTTGTGGCTCTTCTCGACCCGCAGGTCGTACATCTGGGTGCTCAGGATCGTGTTGTCGGCGATCACGTCCTCGACCCGGCAGGTGCCGCTGAGGACGAACTGCTGCAGCTCGTCGTCCGTCTTGATCGTCTTGCGGGCCTGGAGGACGAGCGTGCCGTTCGGCTTCACGTCGACGACCTCTCCGGTGATGCGGGCGGTCAGGCTGTCGGTCCGGTCGACCGTGCCCTCGCCCTTGAAGCTCCGGCTGCCGGACGCCTTGAGGCTCGGGGGGGTCGGGCCGATGCCGCCGCCCTCGACCTCGTAGTTCTTCAGCCGGAGCTTCACGAACTCGTCGATCTTGCCCTCGAGGGCCGAGTCCCGCTTGACGTCGGTCGTGCCCTGGCTGGAGAAGCCGCTCTCCTCCCGGACAACGATGGTGACCAGGTCGTGCTTGCGGATCGTCTTGGGTTCGGGCTCGGGAACGGCGAAGAAGCTGACCTCCGCCGGGCGGCCGACGCCGGGGCCGCCCGCGGCGGCGGCGGCCGACGCCAGGGACTGGGCCTGGAGCAGCGACCCGCCGGTCCGGAACCCGCCGAGGGTGGCGGCGTTGAGGTCACTTCCGCCGGCC
>JAQGHJ010000479.1 GCA_028288905.1 Phycisphaerales bacterium
CCACGGGGCCGACGACGGCCTCGAGCCGGGCCCGCGACACGCCGCCGGGCCGGAGGATCCTGGGCACGTCGCCGGTCAGGTCGAGCACCGTCGATTCGATGCCGACGGCGCTCGGCCCGCCGTCAAGGATCAGGTCGACCGCTTCCCCGAGTTCGTCACGGACGTGGTCGGCCATGGTCGGGCTGACGCGGTTGGTGCGGTTGGCGCTGGGGGCGACGACCGCCCCGCCGAACGCCCGGAGCAGGTCGAGGGCGACCGGGTGGTCCGGGACGCGGAGGCCGACGGACGGCAGACCGGCCGTCGCGGCGTCGACGACGGACGGGTCCTTCGGCAACACGAGAGTGAGCGGCCCGGGCCAGAACGCCGCCGCCAGCAAGTCGGCCGCCGCCGGCCACGCCGACGCGTACCGCCGGGCGGCCGCCGCGTCGGCCACGTGGGCGATCAGCGGGTTCGTCGCCGGCCGACCTTTGGCGGCGAAGATCCGGGCGACGGCGGTCGGGTTCGTCGCGTCCGCGCCGAGGCCGTAGACCGTCTCCGTCGGGAACGCGACGAGTCGACCCGCGCGGAGGAGTTGGACGGCACGGTCGATCATCGAGGGGTGCGCCCCGAGCCTGGGGCGGCCCCTTCCTGCGAAGAGGGGTTGATCCCCGCGTCACCTCTTCCGCCCTCCTCCGGAGGGAGAGGGAGGCTCCTGCTTGACGGTTCGGCCGACGTCGTGCTGCCCGCGGTCGCAATTCTTTGTCCGACGAGCCACGCCCTCGCCCGAGCCGCGTCCGAGCAGATGAGGAACACCTCCTGCACGGTCCCCGTCCCGGTGTACAGGCACTTGAGCCCCGCGTCGGTCGGGTACTGCACCTTGAAGCTCGGCGGCGTCTTCCCCCGCCGCACCCGGATGCGGCCGGGGACGATGCGGGAGACGTGCGGGCAGTCGGCCACGATCCGGTCGAGGATCGCGTCGAGCCCGCCGACCCGCCCGTGCTGGCGCTTGATCCGGCCGAACTTCATGACCGGCGATCATAGCAGGCCCGACCGGCGCCCGGGACCGACGGCCGCGGGGACTGGCCGTTTGCCGCCGTCGCCACTGGGTTCTACGATTCCCGCCGCCGGCCCGCGGGCCGGCGTCACCACCCCGACCGGAGCACGCCGCCATGGACAACGCCCCGCTGACGATCGGCCAGCCCGCCCCGGACTTCGACCTGATGGACGAGACGAAGGCCAAGGTCAGCCTGTCATCGCTCCGCGGGAAGAAGTTGGTGCTGTTGTTCTACCCGATGGACTTCAGCCCGACCTGCACGACCGAGCACTGCACGTTCGGCCCGGAGCTGCCGACGCTGACGGGCGGGTCGGCCGACGTGGCGGTGTTCGGTGTGAGCACGGACAGCCCGTTCAGCCACGCCGAATACAAGTCGAAGTACAAGATCCCCTACCCGCTGCTGGCCGACCCGACGCGGAAAATGGTCAAGGCGTACGGCATGTTCGCCGGCGAAGAGCCGTTCAACTGCGGCAAACGGGGGACGGTGGTGATCGACCCGAACGGGCTGGTGGCCGCTTGGCAGGAGGTGCCGATGCGGGAGCCGCGGGATGTGAAGGCGCTCCAGGCGCTGATCGCGGGGAAGTGACACCGGAGCGATCCGGGGGGTGATGAAACGCGATCTTCCGCAGGGCTGGGCGCCAGGGTGGTCGCGGTTGTTTGACCGGTCCGGGCCACGGGGCACCGAGACGCGTAGCCCTGCAGGCTGCCATTAGAAGCAGAACACGGGTGCAAAAGCCCGCTCCAGTCGTGAACGCGACGTCGTCGCCCTGCCCCCGCCGCGTCCTCGCGCCGCTCACCCTTCCCTTAGCACCAGCGCGCTGAACACGAAGCTCGCGATCACCGCGACCGTGGTGCCGACCAACGCCCCGCGCCAGCCGTGGGCGCCGGCCAGCCAGCCGGAGACGCCGATCGATGCGATGAGCAGGACGACCCACGCTCCGCACACCCCCCCGACGTCCCACCGGTACCGAACGGCCGCCACCTTGATCGCGACCAGCAGCGACAGGTACGTGCCCGCCCCGGCGGCGGCGTGCAGCAGGTCGGTGGTCGGGTCGTCCTCCACCGGCGGCGGAGGCGGGTTGGACGCGTACGGCACGAACGGCCGGGCCGGGCGGGCAGGCTCGGCGGCGGGCGGGTCGGACGGGTCGGGTGGTGGGTCGGAAGACGCGGGCACAGAGGTGAGCATACGCCTCGCCGCCCGGCAGCGGAGGTAGCGCGCGCCGCTTCGGCTTTACGCGAGCGATCCGGACCGCCCGGCCACGCTCAATTGCACGCGCCCGCTCTCGGCCGCGTGGTCCGGGACGCCCCGCCCCGCCCGCAGGTCGTCGAGCAGCCGCTCCCGGCCGTCGCGGTAGAAGAGGTTGAACGTGTCGAACGGGATGATCCGCCCGTCCGGGTGGACGATGTGCACGCAGCTCTTCTTCACCGCCCGCACGTCGAAGTTGTGC
This sequence comes from Phycisphaerales bacterium, assembly GCA_028288905.1. Classification (GTDB taxonomy): domain Bacteria; phylum Planctomycetota; class Phycisphaerae; order Tepidisphaerales; family Tepidisphaeraceae; genus Humisphaera. The sequence continues at coordinate 2,482 of JAQGHJ010000479.1, forward strand.
GGGTCGAGGAACTGCATCACGATCACACGGAACAGGTTCTCGTAACCGACCGCGTCCGGCAGCGGCACCGTCGGCAGGCAGCAGAGCAACTGCTTGAGCGACGTCCCACCACCCGCCCCGCCGCCAGCCACCGGCCGGTCCGCCGCCGGGTCGCACCCGCACCCGGCGAAGAGCGTATACAGCCTCTCCCTCAGCTTCGGGTTCCGCTCGTAGACGATCGTGCTGCCCTCGGCCTGCAGGAACACGCTCGGGTCGACCTCGCCGGTGATCGGCACCACCTTGCCGCCCCACTTGATCGCGTACGCCATCGCCAGGCAGTCCGGGTGGCACGGCACCGGGACCACGTCCTGCGGGCGGAAGATCGGCGACTGGTCCAGGATCCGCTGGCGTACCTCGGCCAATGTCAGACGGTCGGTGGCCGGGTCGAACGCGTCGAGCCGGCCGGCCGACTGCACCGGCTGGAACGTCACCCCACGGACGCACCGCTGTCCCACCGCGTAGTCGAGGATCGCCCCGACCTCGTCGTCGTTCACGCCCTTCTGCAGCGTGACGACGAGCGTAGTCGAGACGTTGTGCGCGTTCAGGTGGTCCAGCGCCCGCCGGCGGACGTCCCGCAGGTCCTCGCCGCGCAGCCGGACGAGCGGCTCGGCTCGCAGGCTGTCGAACTGAAGGTACACCTCGAACCCCGGCTGGTACGCCGCCAGCCGGCGGGCGAAATCCGGGTCGGCGGCGATGCGGACGCCGTTCGTGTTCAGCATCAGGTGCTTGATCGGCCGCCGCTTCGCCGCGTCCAGGATCTGCCAGAACTGCGGGTGGATCGTCGGCTCCCCGCCGCTGATCTGCACCACGTCCGGCTCCCCCTCGTTCCGCACGACGGCGTCGAGCATGAACTCGACGTGTTCGAGGTTGCGGTGCGTCGGCCGGTGCGGGGACGACTCGCTGTAGCAGACCGGGCACGTCAGGTTGCACTGGTCCGTCACCTCGACGATCGCGAGGCACGAGTGCTGCTCGTGGTCCGGACACAGCCCGCAGTCGTACGGGCAGCCGTGCCGGATCGGCGTGTTGAACCGCAGGGGCACTTGGGCCGGCTTCAGCGTCCGGCGGCACAGCTTGTAGTAGTCGGCGTCCGTCGAGATCAGCACCTTCTGGAACCGGTGCTCCGGGCACCACTTGTGTAGGTAGACCCTACCGTCCTGCTCCACCACCTTCGCCTCGACCTTGCGGAGGCAGGTGGCGCAGAGGCTGACGGTGAGTTCGAGAAAGGTGTAATCGCGGTCGGGCATGGAGGCGTCTCTCGGAGGAAGGGTACCGCGAGACCTGGGCCGACAGCCCGCTCGGGGCCGACTCGCTCATCGCCCGCAGATCACGCAGAGCGTCAGCGATCCGACCGCGAGCGCCGTGAGCCACCCCGCCCCGACCAGCCGGGCCGGGGGGATCGCCAACAGGACGACCGGGATTGCCAAGGCCAGCATGATGAACAGCAATATGCCCGATCCTCCGCCTCCGATGCTGAACATAGCCCAGCCCATCCCGGCCGGCGCCACCATCCCGGCGATGAATTGCGCGCACGCGACGGCCGGATGGCGGCGGGCGGACGACGGGCCCGTTGCCGGGCCGGCGTAGGGCATCATCCGGAGCGGCGACGACGGCCGCACCGGGTGGGGCGACGTCGCCGGGTCGTCGGGCAAGTCGGAGTCGTTGAGGTTGATCGGCCTGCCCCCCGCTTTGCCCAAGGTGTCCGAGCCGTCGACTTCCCCTTCACTTCCCCCCGCACACGACGGCCAGGACGACCGCGACGACGCCGACCGGCACGAGGATGCCGAGCGCGAGCGACGTGAGCACGCCGCCGCCGACCAGCCGGCGGCCCGGCCGGCAGAGGTAGGTGATGCCGACCGCCAGCTTCCCGAACACCAGGATGCCCGCGAGCCAGACGGCGAAGTTGCGGTTCGAGGACGCCGCCGCGATCGCGATCACCCATGCCGCGGCGGACGCCAACACGCCGGCTCCCAGCCCGCCGGCGAACTGGAGCTTCGGCCGGCCTAGCGGTGGCGGCGTGTCCGGGCCTCGGTAGGACAGCGGGGGCGGCTGCGAAGTCATTTTCCCGGCCCCTCTAAATGAAGTTTGCAAACGTCGCGTGACTGTCTGGTGAAGGTGGTCGACCTGCCGGGCACGATGCGCTTTGGGTCGGTGCCGCCACGGCCGATTGAGGGTCAGATGTCTCAGGTCGGCTGCGGCGGGGATCCTACACGCGTTGGCCGAAGCCGCCCATGTTGTCCTCGGTACGACGTCCAGATCCATCAATCTTTGCCACGGTGCACCGCCGTGTGGACGGAAACCGCCCGTGTAGCCCGGCCGGAGCGTTCGGCCGCCGCGTGCCTCCCGGTCCGGCTTACCGCCCGCACAGGGGCAGGAGAAACAACCCGCCGACGCCAATCGCCAGGAACATGCCCGCGCCGACCATGCGGCTCCGGCGTCTGGCCGCGAGCGCAATGGCCGTCAGCAGGACCGCCCCCGCCGTGCCCAGCAGGATGTAGACGGCGACCACAACCGACGACGAACCGACCGTCACCGCCACCCCAAACCCGGCTGCGGACATCACGAGAGAGAGTCCGAAGCCGAGCGCCATCGGCCAGCCGGCAGTCCGCCCGGCCGCGTCGTCGGCCGTCGGGCGGTAATCGAGGGTAGGCGGTGGGTCGATCATGTTGTCGTCGCCGGCCGCCGCGGTCGACCGCCGAGCGATCGGCCGTTCACCGCCAACAGGTGCCGACGCCGCCGGCGCAGAACATCATGACCCCGATCGGAGCGGCCGCCAAAGCCCCCATCCCGTACCCGCGCGTTCGCTCCGGCAGCAGCAAGCACAGGAAGCTCCCTCAGACGGCGACCGCGACGCCCAGTAGGCGGCTGACTCCCCACCCTGACAGGGCGCCCGTCCAGGCGGCGCCGGACAGCGCGAACGCCGCCGCACATCCGGCCGCCAGCCCGATTGAGAACTGCGTGCCCGGGCTGATCCGTTCCGCGCGCGGCCGCGGACCGCGGTAATCGAGGGCGGCCGGGCGGATTGGTTGGGGAGCGGCCGGAGGGCTGGTGTTACCGTCGTCGTCGGCCGCTTTTTGCTCCGGGGCCATCGTTGCTCACCCATGCGGATCGGCCGTCGCCCCGGCGGTGCCCCATCCAGCCGGGGCGGTTACAGTCCCCTTGCGCCGCCGCCGCCGGGCGAGGCTGGCCGCGCACGCGACACACCCGAGTAGGCACGCGGCCTGGATCGCGCTGAGCCCGAGCAACGGCTTGTCGCTCGGCTTGATGAACTCTACCACGAACCGGAACGCCAAATAACAAAAGAGGAACGCGCGGAACGCCGCCCCGGCTGGCTGTAGCGTCGGCCCGATGTCGTTGGGGCTCGGGCGGGCGGGCCCGGGGCCGGACGGTCTCCTGAGCCGCGCGTAGAGCCCCACGGCCAGCAGCAGGAGGAACCCGATCTCGTAGAGCTGGGTCGGGTGCCGCCGGACGCCGTCGCCGAAGTCGACGCCCCACGGCAGGGTGGTCGCGACACCGTGCGTGTGGTCGGCCAGGCCGGTGAGGAAGCAGCCGACCCGGCCGACGGCGATGCCGAAGGCGAGCGGGAACACGAACAGGTCGCCGGTCGATTGGCGGACGCCGAGGAAGCGCTTGGCCACCTCGACCCCGGCCCACCCGCCGAGTAAGCCGCCGACGATCGTCTTGCCCGCGACCAGGGCGACGGGGCCGTCCTTGGCGACGGCGGCGGTCGCGGCCCGCCAGTTCTCGGCCAGCGCCAGCAGCTTCGCCCCGACGAGGGCGCCGAACACGCACCCGACGATCAGCCACAGGTTCGGCTCGATCGGCACCGGTGCCTGCCGCCGGTCGCGTCGGCGGAGCCAGAAGTAGAGCTGCGACCCGCCGGCATACCCGATCAACTCCATGACGGGGTGGGGGTGGAGGCGGAAGCCGAAGGCGAGGATCTCGACGGGAAAGGTCATGAGGATGCGCGTCGAGTTGGGAAAGGCACGGAAAGACGAGGACGCGCGCTACCCCGCCGTTACCCGAATGCCCTTCTGCAGTCGCGCGACGACGCCCGGGGCAACGTGCCCCGCCCGCGGGTGCAGGGCGTTCGCCGCCCCACACGCGCTGGCGAGCGCGTACACCTTGGACGTCTCCAAACCCTGCTCCAACCCGACGGCCAGCCCGGCCGCGAACGCGTCGCCCGAGCCGATCGGGTTCACCGCCTCGACCGCCGGCGTCGGGATCCGCCAGAACTGCTCGCCGTCCCAAGCGGTCGCCCCGGCCTTGCCCATCGTAACGATGACCTGCCCGCCGGCCGGGCAAACCTCCCGCATCGCCTTCTTCAGTGCCGCCTCGGTCGCGAGCCGCCGGCCGACGGTGTCGGCCAGTTCCTGGCGGTTCAGCTTCACGACGAACCGCTCGCACCGCAGGGCGTGCCGCAGGGCCGGCCCGCGGGCGTCGAGGATCGCCCGGCCCCCGAGGCCGACGACGTAGTCGATCACGTTGGGGTACAGGTGTAGGTCGCCGCCGGGCGTCAGGGAGCCGGACAGCACGACCGTGCGGGCACCCTTCCGGTGGATCCACTTCGTGCAGACGCGGAACAGGTCGGTGTAGTCGCCGGGGTCGACGGCGGCCGACTCCTCGACCAGCTCGGTCACGGTCCCCTTGGCATTGTCGATGACGGTGGTGCAGAGGCGGGTCTGAGCGTCGACCTTCACGAAGTCGTGCCGCACGCCGTCGGCGGCGACGCCTTCCTTCAATGTCACCCCCCGCGGCCCGCCGGCAATTCCCGTCACGACCGACTCCGCCCCAAGCATCACGGCCACACGGGCGACGTTCACCGCCTTGCCGCTTGCGTAGTCGTCGCACGACGCAGCCCGGTTCACTTCGTCCAGCGCGAGCCGGTCGAACACGAGCGTGCGCTGCAGGGTGGGCGTGGGGCCGACGCAGAGGATCATCGGCGGGGAAGATAGCGGGGGAAACGCGAAGCGGGGAAGGAGAAACGCTGAACGGAAGGCGGTCGCGCCGCGGCCCCGAGGCAACTCGTTCCTA
>JAQGHJ010000480.1 GCA_028288905.1 Phycisphaerales bacterium
GGCCGTCCCGCGCCCGGCGGCCGTTGCCGCCGTTCCGGATACGACGCCCGCGGGCCGCGCCCCGCCGCCCCCCGCCGGCTTCAGCACCGGGTCCCGGTCCCGCTTGCCGACGTCCTCCAGCAGCCGCGCCACCAGCGACGTCCACCCGGTCTGGTGGCTCGCCCCGAGGCCGCGGCCGGTGTCGCCGTCGAAGTACTCGTAGAACGTCACCATCGCCGCCAGGCCCGGGTCGTCCGCCCCGTCCAGCCGCGGGCAGCCGCCGTTGCACGGGCGGCAGCCGTCGGCGTCGGGCACGAACAGGCTCGTCAGCCGGCGGCCCAGCTCGCGGGCGACCTCCTCCAGGTTCATCATCCGGCCGGACCCGGTCGGGCACTCGACCTTCAGCGTGTCGCCGTAGTAGTGGTGGTACCGCTGCAGCGCCTCGACGAGCAGGAAGTTCACCGGGAACCAGACCGGCCCCCGCCAGTTGCTGTTCCCGCCGAACAGGTCGCTGTCGCTCTCGCCGGCGGCGTACGTGGCCGACAGCTCCTGGCCGTGCACGACCGCCCGGACCGGGTTGGCCAAGTGGTGCCGGCTCATCGACCGGATGCCGTGCGGGCTCAGGAACTCCTGCTCGTCCAGCACGTATCGCAGGGCCCGGACCAGCTTCTCGCGGCTCGGGACGGCCAGCAAGTACCGCTGGCGGTCCGCCCCGGTGCCGGGGGACGCGCCGCGGGCGCTGGGCTCCATGTACGTGATGTACTGGGCCAGGTCCTTGCGGTGCTCCATGAACCACCGGGTCCGCTTGCCGAACCCGGCCAGCGTGACGAGCCGCTCGTCGTCGATCACCTGGCACGCCAGCAGCGGGATGATGCCGACCATCGTCCGCCCGCGGAGCCGGCGGTGCTCGCCGTCGACGCTCAGCACGTCGTAGTAGAACCCGTCGGCGTCGTCCCACAGCCCGGTCCCGCCGACGGCGTTCATCGCGTCCGTGATCGCGATGAAGTGCTCGAAGAACTTGCTGGCGACGTCCTCGTACGCCGGGTCGGTCCGGGCCAGCTCCAGCGCCATGTCGAGCATGACCCCGCAGTAGAACGCCATCCACGCGGTGCCGTCGGCCTGGTTCAGGTACGTCCCGTCCGGGAGCGGGGCGGACCGGTCGAACAGCCCGACGTTGTCCATCCCGAGGAACCCGCCGGCGAACACGTGCTTGCCGGACACGTCCTTGCGGTTCACCCACCAGGTGAAGTTGATCAGCAGCTTCTGGAACACCCGGCGGAGGAACAGCCGGTCGCGGCCGCCGGGCCCCCGCCCGCTGATCTTGTAAACCCGCCAGCACGCCCAGGCGTGGACCGGCGGGTTCACGTCCCCGAGCGACCACTCGTACGCCGGCATCTGCCCGTTCGGGTGCATGTACCACTCGCGGAGCATCAGGATCAGCTGCTCCTTGGCGAACCACGGGTCGACCGTCGCCATCGGGATCATGTGGAACGCCAGGTCCCAGCTGGCGTACCACGGATACTCCCACTTGTCCGGCATCGACACGACGTCGCGGTTGAACAGGTGCGGCCAGTCGTGGTTCCTGCCCGTCTTGCGCTGCTCGGGGGGTACCGGCATGTACGGGTCGCCGTCGATCCAGTCGCGGACCACGTAGTGGTAGAACTGCTTGCTCCAGAGCAGCCCGGCGTACGCCCGGCGGCTGACCAGCTTCTCGTGGACGGTGAGCCGGTCGGGGATGCGGGCGGCGTAGAAGATGTCCGCCTCGACCTGCCGGGCGGTGAACACCTGGTCGAACCCGAGGCCGAACAGGTCGGTGCCGAGCGCTTCGGCCGGGGTGCCGACCTCGGCGAACAGCCGGAGCTGAATCACCCGCCGCTCGCCGGGGGCGAGGGTGTAGTGGTAGTGCGGGGCCGCCTTGGTGCCGCGGCCGCTGGGGTCGACGGCCGTCTCCACCCCGTTCACGACGTAGTCGTGGAACCCGTCCTTCACGAACCGGGTGTTGTTCGGCAGCCCGTTCACCCGCTGGTAGTTCGTCTCGTTGTCGGTGTACAGCCACCGGGGCGGGCCGGCCGACCGCTTCGCCACGTGGTTGTCGACGTCGTTGGCCGGGTCGGCCTCGAGCCGGAACCGGCCGAGCGTCATGTGGTCGGCCAGCACCCCGTGCCGGGCGACGGGCCGCATCAGCGGCTTCAGGTAGCACCCCTCGTGCGTGCACCCCCAGCTCCAGGCGTTGCGGTACCAGAGCGTCGGCAGGACGTGGATGTCGGCGGCGTCGGGCCCGCGGTTCTCGACCGTGATTCGGATCAGCACGTCGTCCGGGGCGGCCTTGGCGTACTCGGCGTAAACGTCGAAGTACCGCCCGCCGTCGAACACGCCCGTGTCCTGGATCTCGTACTCCCGGTCGGCCCGCGTCCGCTTGGCGTTCTCGGCCACCAGTTGGTCGTACGGGAACTCGGCCTGCGGGTACTTGTACAGCGCCTTGAGGTACGACCCGGTCGGGGTGGCGTCGAGGTGCCACCAGAGTTCCTTGGCGTCCTCGCCGTGGTTGCCCTGGGGGTTGGTCAGGCCGAACAACCGCTCCTTCAGGATCGGGTCCTTCCCGTTCCACAGGGCGGGGGCGAAGCAGAGCCGGCACTCGCGGTCGGTGATGCCGAGCAGCCCGTCCTCGCCCCACCGGTACGACCGGCTGCGGGCGTGGGCGTGCGGGAAGTAGGTCCAGGCGCTGCCGTCGGGGCTGTAGTCCTCCCGGACGGTGCCCCACTGCCGGTCCGACAGGTACGGCCCCCACCGCTTCCAGTTGGCGGCCCGGGCGGCGTCCTCCTTGAGGCGCTCGGTCTCGATGTCGATCGGCTTTTTCTCTGTGCGCTCGGCCATGCTGGCCGGCGAGTGTACCGGACGGCCGCCGGCGGGCGAACGGCGGGCGGCCGCGGCGGGCGGACTCCAGCTACCGGTGGTCCGGCCTCCGCAGCGGCAGGAGCGGGCGGAGCCGGGCGTCCCGCAACAGCAGCCCGAGCCAAGCCAGCACGCCGAGCACGACCGGGCCGAACCACGGCTCGCCAGCCCGCACGTGCGTCACGGTCGCCCCGCCGAGGTACGCCGTAAGCAGGATCGCCCCGAGGACTGCCGTTTGCGGGACGAGGTAGACGACCGCGCAGGCCAGCTCGAGGACGCCGATCGGGACGATCAGCTTCTCCGGGAAGCCGAAGTGGGCGAACCCTTCGACGACCGCCGGCAGCTTCATCAGCTTCATCACCCCGCTGGCGGTTAGCGCGAGCACGGGCAGGGCGCTGACGACGCGGCCGGCCCAGAGGGCCTTCTTCGAAACACCGGCGTGGGACGACATGGGGGCTCCGTAAGGAATCGGGGTTCGCAAGGGAGGAGTGGTGCGGAAGGGCGGCAGCGGCTCCCGTTTTAGCCCCACCCGGAAGGGTGGGTTTGGTGCGTCGCGCCGCCGGCGCGGGACGGCGACCCCACCCTTCCGGGTGGGGCTAAAGCGGGCGTTGCTCCCCGCGCAACGCCCCGTGCGGAAGGAACCGCCCGAACCCAGGGTACGGTTCACGCGGTCGCCAAGTAACCGGCGAGCTGGTCGAGCGTCCCGCCCCAGCCCTGGGTCATGGACGCGTGCCCGGCCTTGAACGCCTGGCGCTCGGCCTCGGTGGCGTTGATCGGCAGGCCCCGCATCGTGACCGTCGTCCGGCCGGCGTGTTCGGCGAACGTGACGGTCGACAGCGTCTCCAGCGGCCAGTCGGCCGCGAACGGGGCACGGGTCACCCCACCTTCAGGGTCGGAGAACGAGGCGACGAACGCCACCCGCTCCGGCGGGACGACCTCGCGGAACACCCACCGGCCCCACCACTCGGCCCCGCCGGGCACCGCCATCGCGTACAGGTACGTGCCGCCGGGCCGCAGGTCGAACCGCGCGGTCCGGGTCGGCATCCCCCGCGGCCCGAACCAGGCGGCGAGTCGGTCCGGCTCCGTCCAGGCGCGGAACACGAGGTCCCGCGGGGCGTCGAACGTCCGCTCGACGACGAACTCGACGTCCGCGTCGGACGAGGCAACGGCGGGAGCGGGGACAGGGGCCGTGGGTTCGTGAGTCATGTTCAACTCCGTCAAAAAACTGGTGTCGATGAAGCGGCGGCCGCCGCCACGGGCGAGCGGCCGTGCGCCGCCGTACGTCAAGATGCGCTGCGCGCTGTCGCTTGCGGCTCGCTGCTCGTTGCTTGCCGCGGACGGCATCTTGCCGCTCCCCCACGGATGTCATCCTGAGCGGAGCGAAGGACCCCTCGTCCACCGCGCAACTCGATCGGCAGTATGAGGAGCGTGGATTGTGAATGGGTGGCCCGCCGCAGGTGCTCGGCCTCACGGCCACCCTTTCACACTCCACGCTCTTCGAACTGCTGGCCCGGTCGCGCGGTGGACGAGGGGTCCTTCGCT
>JAQGHJ010000494.1 GCA_028288905.1 Phycisphaerales bacterium
CAAGTCACCCAGGGTCCGCCGCCGTCTTAGCCTGCTTGGCCGACTCGGACTGGCGGGCCGACGCCCCCGCCGGCGACACCGGCGACGTTCTGGCCATCGCTGGCGGGAGCGCCCTCCGCACGATAAAGCAAGGCTCCACGTCGCGTGGCGTGTCCGGAGTACCCCCACCCGCCTGCGTGTGCCACACAGCTACAGTCGGCGTTCCGCAGAAGCCACGGTCGGAACATCCGCGGCGTGCTCGCCGGGCCGACCAACGCGTGGCGATCGTCATCAGACAAACATTCCGGCCGGCGTCGTCCGGACCGGGTAGCACGGACGCTTACTCGTATCCGTGCCACCCCAGCCCGAGCGCTTCGGAGAGAACTAACCGGAACGCGCATGAGGCACGCCGCAGGACCCCGGACGGTCGATGGGGTCTCGACTGGCCGGGGTCCTTCGGCGTACCTCAGGATGAGATGTGAGGGTCCGCGGCGATCGCTCACCGCGCCGCGCTCACAACACGGTCAGCGTGTCCATGTTCGGCCCGTTGTAGCCGATGGTGGACAGCTGGACGCCGTTCGCCCCGCTGATCAGGCTGACGATGACGCTGACCGTCTTCCAGGTCGTCCACGACCCGGTCGGGGCCAGCGTCAGCTTCGGGCTGACGACGACGCCGTTCACCTTCAGCTCCACGGGCCGGTCGGCCGTCGAACCGTTGGCGTACCGGAACGTCAGCGTCGCCGTGCCGTTGGCCGAGCGCGTGACGGTCCACGTGGCGCTGTCGCCGGCGTTGTTAGCGAAGTCGACGTAGCCGGTGCCGGCGTAGCCGGAGTTGTCCTTCGCCAGCTTCGCCCCGACCAGGGCGGTCGACGACGCCTTATACACGGTCGGCACCGCGACGACCGGCGGCACAACGACCGGCGGCGGAGGGGCAACCGGCGGCGAAGCCACCGGAGGGGAGACCACCGGCGGTGATAACACGGGGGGCGAAACTACCGGCGGGGAAACCACTGGCGGCGAGACTACCGGCGGGACCACCACCGGAGGCGTCACGACCGGCGGCGTCAAGTCGGGCGGCGTCACGTCGATCGGGCCGGGCGCCTGGGTGGTGTCGCCTGCCGAGCCGCCGGTCGATCCCGCCGTCGGGGTGTCGGTCGAACCGCCGGCTGGCCCGTCCGTCGCCGGCGGCTGGGCCGCGGCGGCCGACGTCAGGGGGACCACGTTCCGCACGATGAACACCGCGTCCTGCTGGTCGTTGTTGAACGCCTCCTCGTTGCCGACCACGTACGCGTTCGGCACGATGGTGCCGTCGGCGTTCTTCAGCGGGAACGACGTGAACATCCGCTGGTTGTTGGCCGCCGCGATGAACGTGTTGCGGAAGTCCTCGGTGTAGACCGTGCGGTTCGCTTGGGCCGGCCACGTCGAGTAGAGCCCGAACGTCGCCGCGCCGGGGTCAAACGTGGTGGTGCCGACGGTCCGCGGGTTCAGCGTCTGCACGTCGGCCGCGGGGACCGTGTAGAGCTGCGCCTTGGCGATGACGGTGGCCGACCCGCCGGCGGTCGCGCCGCTCGTGTACCAGCCGACGATCGCGCCGGGGTCCGACGGGTTGCTGAAGATCGCGATCGGCGTGACGGTGACGTCGCCGGTGCCGGCCTTGCGGAACATCTGCCCGACCACCTCGTCGTTGCCCGCGACGGCTGGGAAGGGGAGGGTCGGCTCGGCGGCGTCGTTGTCGCCGACGTTCACCGGGATCTGGTACGTGTCCAGGACCCACTGCAGCGACGGCTCGTTCGCGCCCTGCAGGCCCTTGGTGCCGAGGCCTCGGAGCGGGATGCTGAGGGTCGGGGCGTTGGCGGCGTTCGTCTTGACGACCAGCGTCGCGCCCTTGGGGCCGAGCGAGGTCGCGCCGAAGTTGACGGACAGCTTCACCGTCGCCCCGGGGGCGACCTTGATCGGCGAGGTGACCGCCGCGGTCTTGAACTGCCCGGCCGCGGTGCCGCCGATGGTTACGCCGCCGGCGGGGATCGTGAGGGTGGCGTCGCCGGTGTTCTTGATTGTCACCGAGCGGCCGGGGCTGACGCTGCCGCCGACCACGTCGTTGAAGACGAGCTGCGAGACGTCGGCCGAGACGGCCGCGGCGGCGAAGAGCCGACGACCCTCGAGCGGCTCGAAGACGGCGGACGAGGACAACGGCGAGCCGGCGCGGACTTTGCGAGGCATGAAGTTCCCCTTCCGGAGGATGACTAGGGTTCACGCCGGGCCGCGACGAGACGAGCCGGCCGGACGTCGATCAACCGATGGAGGAGAACCTACGATTCGATCCCCGGGCGGGCAGGGAATCTCGCCGCCCGCGCGAGGGCCGGCGCTTGTACGGCACTTCGTCGGGTAAACTCCGGCCGGTCGCGGCGTCGCGTGCCGACGGGTCGTCGGGCCACAGTGCCGCCGCCGGGCGACGACCCGGACCCCGTCCAATAAAACGACCGTCTCATCCCACCCATGATCCTCGCAGCTGACATCGGCGGCACGAACACCCGCCTCGCCCTGTTCGACGACGCCGGCACCCTGACCGGGCTCCGCGAGTACCGCAGCCAGGACCACGCCGACCTGACGGCGATCGTCCGGCTGTACATCGCCGACCCGGACACGGCCGCCGACCCGGCCGCCCGCCGGCCGGTCGACCGGGCCTGCTTCGCCGTCGCCGGCCCGGTCCAGGGCGACGACGGGGCGCTCGTCTCCCGGATCACGAACCTGAAGTGGACGGTCGAGCAGCGGCGGCTCGCCGACACCCTCGGGCTGCCGCCGGCCGAGGTGAAGGTGATCAACGACCTCGCCGCCAACGCGTCCGGCATCGACGCGGTCGGCGGGTCCGACCTCGTCACCCTCCAGCCGGGCGACGAGCAGCCGGGCGGCCGGGGCATCGTGTCCGCCGGGACGGGGCTCGGGGTCGGCGGCGCGATCTGGGACGGCCGCCGCCACCTCCCCTGCCCGTCCGAGGGCGGGCACTACTCGTTCGGCCCGCGGAACGAGCTGGAGTGCGACCTGCTGCACTTCCTGGCCGGCCGCGAGCCGGACAAGTTCGGCGGGTACGTCAGTTGGGAGCGGGTGTTGAGCGGCCCCGGGCTGTGGAACCTGTTCGCGTTCCACGCCGCCCGGAACATCGGCGTCCAGTCGCTCGTCGTCCCGCCGGACACCGCCGCGGGCCAGGCGGCCAAGCTCGTGAGCGAGGCCGGCATGGCCGGCACGTGCGACCGGGCCGTCAAGACGCTCGACCTGTTCGTCAGCCTGTACGGGGCGGCGGCTGGGAATGTGGCGATCCAATACACCGCGATCAACGGGCTGTTCGTCGGCGGCGGGATCGCCCCGAAGATCCTGCCGAAGCTGCGGGGCGAGTCGTTCCTAGCCGCGTTCCTCGACAAGGGCCCGATGCGGGACCGGCTGCTCAAGAACGTGCCGGTGAAGGTGATCACCGACGAACACTGCGCCCTCCGCGGAGCGGCGCTGGTCGCCCGGCAAGGGTGAGGCCGGCAGGCCGGCGGACGCCGCGGCGGCCTCCACGGCCGACGCCGGTCCGTCCCGCCGCTATCCTGACGGCATGCCCTCCGTCGACGACCCGCAGACCCTCCCCCGCACCGCCGCCGTCCTGGCCGAATGGACGGCGTCGGGGCACCACATCGGTGCCCTGGTGTACGTCTCCCGTGACCTCGCCCCGGTCGCCGACTTCGCCGTCGGCGACGCCCGCCTACCGGTCGCGGACCACCCGGCCGCCGTTCCGATGGCGCCGGACACGCTCATGCTCTGGCTGTCGGCCGGCAAGCCGTTCGCGGCCGTCGCGCTCGCCCAGCTCCGCGAGCGGGGCCTGCTCGACTTCGACGACGCGGTCGCCCGGTTCGTGCCCGAGTTCGCCGCGGCCGGCAAGGGGCACCTCACGCTCGCACACCTGCTGACCCACACGGCCGGGCTGCGGTTCGTCGAGACCGGTTGGCCCGACGCGCCGTGGGACCAGATCATCGCCACCGTCTGCGCGGCCGCGCCCGAGCCGGACTGGCCGGCCGGCGAGAAGGCGGGGTACAGCCCGTTCGCCAGCTGGTTCGTGCTGGCCGAGGTCGTCCGCCGGCTCGACGGGCGGGCGTACGGGGATTACGTCCGGGACGAGGTCTTCCTGCCGCTCGGGATGACCGACAGTTGGATCGCCATGCCGCCGGCCCGGTACCGGGCGTACGGCGACCGGATCGGCGTGATGGCGAACACCCAGAAGAAGCCCCCCGAGCCAGCCGGCCTCGACACCGAGGCTGCCGCCACCCACGCCCGCCCCAGCGGCGGAGCCCGCGGCCCGGCCCGGGAACTCGGGCGGTTCTACGAGTGCATGCTAGAAGACGGCGCGGTGCCGACGGCCGGCGGCGGGCGGATTTTGTCGGCCGAGTCGGTCGCGCTGCTCGTCAGCCCGCGGCGGGTCGGGCTGTTCGACCACACGTTCCGCACCACCATGGACTGGGGGCTCGGGTTCATCGTCAACTCGGCCCGGTACGGCGCGGACACCGTCCCGTACGGGTACGGCCGGCAGGCGGGCGAGCGGGCATTCGGCCACGGCGGGGCCCAGAGCACCTGCGCGTTCGCGGACCCAGACCGCCGGCTGGCCGTCGCGATCACGTTCAACGGCCAGCCCGGCGAGCCGGCCCACCACCGCCGGCTGCGGGCAACGCTGGCCGCCCTCGAAGCAGACCTCGGAACGCCGCACGACGCCGGGTGACCCGGTGCCCGATTCGCTCGGGCCGCATTCAAGTACCTCCGACACCGCACCCTAACTAATTCTTAATTGGTCGACGGCAAGCAAAGTAAAATAATCTTGACATCTTCTTAGCACTGAGTGTAGTCTCCAGAGGTCGATAGCAAGTCTGAAGGTGACACGCTCCGACGGCCTCGATCATCCACACGCCCAAAACCCGAGGACCCGATGGCAGACCAGGACGCTGTCCCGCCGGCCGCCCCCGCGCCTGGCCTTCCGGTGCAACTGTTGCCGACGGAGACGCCGGCCGCCGCGCGGGACGACGCGGCCGACGGCATCGCACTCTGCCTGTCCGGCGGCGGGTACCGGGCCATGCTGTTCCACGTCGGCACCGTGCTCCGGCTGAACCACGCCGGGCTGCTGCGGAAGCTGAACCGGGTGTCGAGCGTGTCCGGCGGGTCGCTGACGGCCGGGGCGCTCGCCGTCCTGTGGGACCATCTCGAGTTCGACGCCAAGGGGATCGCCCAGCGGCTCGACCTGTTCGTGTCGGCCGTCCGGGCGATGGCCCGCGCCACGGTGGACGAGGGGGCCGTCCTCGGCGGCCTGTTCCTGCCCGGCCAGCACATCGCCGACCGGGTGATCCGGGCGTACGACGACACGCTGTTCCACGGCCAGCGACTCAAGCACCTGCCGGACGAGGTCCCCGGGAAGGCCCCGCGGTTCGTATTCTGCGCGACGAACGTCCAGTCCGGCGCCCTGTTCCGATTCTCCAAGCCGTTCGTCGGCGATTATCGGATCGGCGGCACCCAGCACTTGGAATTCCCGCTGGCCGTCGCCGTGGCCGCGTCCAGCGCGTTCCCGCCCATCCTGTCTCCGGTGACGATCAAGTGGGACGGCCCGCCGTTCGCGCGGAAGCCGGACGACCGGATCGCCGACTTGAACTTCCCGCCGTACACGACGGAGCTCGTCCTGACCGACGGCGGCGTGTACGACAACATGGGCTTGGAGACGGCCTGGAAGAACTACAAGACCGTGCTGGTGAGCGACGCCGGATTGAAGATGGCCGCCGAACCCAAGCCGAAGGCGGATTGGGCCCAGCATTCGCTGCGGGTGCTCGACCTGATTGACAACCAGGTCCGCAGCCTCCGCAAGCGCCAGCTCGTCCAGTCGTACATCGACGGCCAGCGGAAGGGCGCCTACTGGGGCATCCGCACGGACATCGCCGACTACGGGCTGGCCGACCCGATGCCCGCCCCGTTCGCCCGGTCCTTAGAGCTGGCCGCGGTCAAGACCCGGCTCAAGCGGGTGGACGAGGAGACGCAAGAGCGGCTGATCAACTGGGGCTACGCCGTGTGCGACGCGGCCCTGCGGGCTCACGTCGACCCGGCGCTGCCGAAGGGGACCTTCCTGTACCCGCGCGGTGTGTGAAGCGGGGAGGGAGACGGGCGGGCGTCCAAGCGCCTCTGCGCGCGGACACCGGTCCGCTTCTGCACAACAAGGGAGGGAACGATGCCCACCGACCAATCGGACCCCGCGGCTGCCCCCCTCACCCCGTCCCACCCCCCGCCGCCGTTCCGCAAACTTCGAGCGTTCGCGTTCGACCCCGCCCTGTCGACTGAGCTCGGCATGGCCGGCCTCAACGAGGTGACATTGAAGGTGCCGTGGGAGCCGCTCGCCGCCGGCCCGATCGGCGAGTACCTAGAGGTGGTCGACCGCGACCCGGCCAGCGGGGCGTTCTACGCCCCCGTCGACCTAAACGACCCGTCGCTGCTCGCCCAGGACGGGTTGCCGCCGGCCGAGGGCGTGCCGCAGTTCCACCAGCAAATGGCGTACGCCGTCGTCATGCGGACGATCGCGACCTTCGAGCGGGCGCTCGGCCGGCCCGTGCTCTGGTCCCCGCGGTTCGTCCGCGGGGCGGATCGCGAGATCAAGGAGCGGCGGTACGTCCCCCGCCTCCGCGTCTACCCGCACGCCCTGCGGGAAGCGAACGCGTACTACAGCCCGGACAAGAAGGCCCTGCTGTTCGGCTACTTCCCGGCATCGATGACGAGCCCGGGCCGCAACCTGCCGGGCGGGCTCGTGTTCTCGTGCCTCTCACACGACGTGGTGGCCCACGAGGCGACGCACGCGATTCTCGACGGGCTGCACCGGCGGTACATCGACGACAGCAACCCGGACGCGCTGGCGTTCCACGAGGCGTTCGCCGACGTCGTCGCGCTGTTCCAGCACTTCGGGTTCCCCGAGGCCGTCCGCCACCAGGTCGCCCGCACCCGCGGCGACCTCGGGCGACAGAACCTGCTCGGCGAGCTCGCCCAGCAGTTCGGGCAGGCGATCGGCATGCACGGGTCCCTCCGAAGCGCGATCACGGACGCACCCGACCCTTTAGCGTACGAGGCGGCGCGGGAGCCACACGCCCGCGGGGCGATCTTGGTGGCCGCGTTGTTCGACGCGTTCCTGGCGATTTATCGGTCCCGCACGGCCGACCTGCTGCGGATCTACACCGGCGGAACCGGGGTGCTGCCGGCCGGCGACCTGCACCCGGACCTAGTGAACCGGCTGGCGAACGAGGCGAGCAAGGCGGCCGCCCACGTGCTGAACATGTGCGTCCGGGCGACCGACTACTGCCCGCCGGTCGACGTCACGTTCGGCGACTACCTGCGGGCGCTCGTGACGGCCGACGAAAACCTCGTCCCGGACGACGACCTGAACTACCGGGCGGCCGTGATCGAGGCGTTCCGCGGGCGGGGCATCTACCCGGCGGACGTACGGTCACTGTCGGCCGACAGCCTGCGGTGGCGGCCGCCGAACGTCCCGGTGCCGGTCGACCGGATGCCGCCGCTAGAGCTCGGGCTGCCGCCGACCCGGGCCGAGGCGTTCCGCCGGAACGACGCGAACTGCTTTCGGCTCTGGAAGGATTGGCTCAAGTCCGGGGCGGTGTCGGTCGAGGCCGCGGCCGGCATGGGTCTCGCCCTGTCGGCTGACGCTCCGCAGACCATCGACCGGAGCCGAGTCGACGGGCTGCCGAAGGTGGAGGTCCACGCCGTCCGCCCCGCCCGCCGCGTCGGGCCGGACGGGCAGCAGGTGACAGACCTGATCGTCGAGATCACCCAGCGCCGCCGCGGCTACCTCGACCTAGCCCTCCAACGCCGAGCCGACGCCGGGGATGAATCGACGCAGCCGGCCGAGCCCGATTTCTGGTTCCGCGGCGGGTGTGCCTTGCTGGTCGACCTGGTTACCCGCCGGGCGCGGTTCTGCATCACCAAAAGCATCCTGAGCGAGAACCGGCTCCAGCGGCAGCGCCGACACTTGTCGCCATCAGACGAGGACGAAGCCGAGGGCGGCGGCGGCCGGGCGCTGCGGGCGATGTACTTCGGCGCGGGCGGGGGGCGGACGAACGAGCCGTTCGCGATGCTGCACCGGGCGTACTGACCGGCGACGCGTCGGAAGGTCAGCGGCGTGCCCCTGGTGGCATGGGCGTCCCGCCCAAGCTCGGGCGAACGGCCGTGGCGGGATGGGAAGTGGGAGCCCACGTTGCCGCTCGCCGGCCACGGCATGGGCGGGACGCCCATGCCGCGAGCG
>JAQGHJ010000418.1 GCA_028288905.1 Phycisphaerales bacterium
CGCGGCCTCGGCCACACCCAGCGCGGTAGCAGCCTCGGCCACACCGAGCGCGGTGGGCGCGTCACCATCGGCGGCGGCGTCCGCCCCGGCGGCGGCGGCGGCCAGCAGGGCGTCGACGTCCGGGTACGGGACGCACGGGCGGGCCGCATCGTGGACGACGACGTGCGTGGCGTCGGCCGCCAGCCCGTCGACGCCCGCGGCCAACTGGTCCGCCCGCCGGCCGGTCGACCAGACGACCTTCACGCCGGAGAACGACAGGTGGTTGCCGAACCGCCGGCGGGCGTCCTCGGCCCCGGCCTCGTCCATCGCGACGCGGACCTGCCCGACGTCCGGCCTGTTCAGGAACAGCTCGACGCTCCGAAGCAGGTTCTCACGCCCGTCCACCTTCACCTGGTACCCTCCGGCCTCGCCGCCCAAGCCCGGCGGCGGGGCGGAGACGACCAACACGCTGAACACGGCTGCCATGCAGATCCTCCCGTTCGGCCTCCCGACCCCGCCCGGCCGGCCGGGGCGTGGGGCCGCGGGGGTTATGATAGAGTCCGGCCGGCAGCCCGACAGCGCCCTGACCCGTCACGCCGACCCCGGGAGATCTCGAATGACCCTTCGCACCGCCGTAAGCCTGTTCGCGGCCCTCGTCCTGACGGCGTGCCCGGCACTCGCGCAGCAGCAGCCGAAGCCGACGGCCGTGCCGGCGAACGTCGAGTTCCTCAAGAACGTGGTGTACGGCAAGGGCGGGGACAAGGATCTGGTGCTGAATCTGGCCCGCCCCAAGCCGTCGGCGGACGGCAAGGCGGGCGGCGGCAAGGCCGGGCCGCTCCCGTGCGTGGTCGTGCTGCACGGCGGCGGCTGGGCGGCCGGGAGCAAGGACTCCCACAACGACCTGGTCGTGAACCTCGCCCTCCGCGGGTACGTCGCCGCCACCGTCGGGTACCGGTTCGCCCCGGCCGACCCGTTCCCGGCCCAGGTGCACGACGTCAAGTGCGCGGTCCGGTACCTGCGGGCGCACGCGGACCAATACAACCTGGACCCGACCCGCCTCGGGGCGGTCGGGTTCTCGGCCGGGGCCCACCTGTCGATGATGCTCGGCACGACCGACAAGGCCGACGGGTTGGAGGGAGAGGGCGGGTGGCCCGAGCCGTCGAGCAAGGTGCAGGCGGTCGTGTCGTTCTTCGGCCCGACGAACCTCGCCGCCGCCGACCTGCTGCCGAACACGAGCCCGATCCTGAACAAGTTCCTCGGCGGCACCCTCGCCCAGAAGCCGGACGCGTACAAGCAGGCGTCGCCGGTCACGTTCGTCCGCCGCGACACGGCCCCGATGCTGTTGTTTCAAGGGACGAACGACAACTTGGTGAATTGGAAGCAGGCGGTCGAGATGACCGACGCGCTGGCTAAGAACGGCGTCGACGGCCGGATCGAGCTGCTCCTCGGCGAGGGGCACGGCTGGCAGGGCCCGGAGCTGAAGCGGACGGCCGACGCGACGTTCGCGTTCTTCGCGGAGAAGCTGGGGAAGAAGTGAAGGTGGACGGACGTTCGCTCGACCGCTCGTCACACGAGGTCCGGCTCCTCCAGCGGGACCGGGCAGTGGTCTTTCCGTCCACACCCGTCGCACTGGCGGCCCTCCCACAGGGCGTTGAACTCGTCGAGCACGGCGTCGATCATCGCCGGGGCCTCGGTCCAGACGCCCATCTCGAAGTTCCGCCGCGTGTCGCCCTTTGCCCCGAGCCCGGCCCCGGTCAGGTTCGCGCTGCCGAGGTACATCCGCTGGCAGTCGATGACGACGGCCTTGCTGTGCAGCCGGGGGCACCGGCGGATCGTCATGTGCTCGGGCAGGCTCCGCTTTAGTTCCTGAAGGGCCGGGGCAGACGGGGTGCCGGCGTGCAGCAGCCGGACCTCCACGCCCCGGGCGGCCAGGGCCCGCATCACCTCGACGATGGACCGGGCCCGGCTCCGCCCGCGCTCCGGGACGAGCATCGCCTTGAAGTCGGCCGTCATGATGTCGAGGCTGACCTTCGCCCGGAGGATGCCGGCGAGGACGACCCGCTCGAAATGCTGGGCGTCGACGACGAGCTCGCACCCGCCGGCCGGCGGGGCGGCCGGCCCGGCGAGCGCGGACGGCGGCGGCGGGGCGAGGACGGTGAGGGCGGTAGGCTTCACTCGTCCGTCATCGACCGGTCGGGCCCGGCGGCGGGAGGAACATGCGACCGCGAAGGTTGCGAAGGAAGCCGCGAAGGGGGGAGAGCCGGCGCGAGGCCGCTCGACCCCCGGGCTCCAAACCGCCGTCCGGCTCTGGACTGCCCCCGCCTTCCCTTTCGCGTCTTCCTTATCGCTCTTCGCGCCTGGGGGGTCGCATGTGTCCCCCCGCGTCACTTGCGGTCGTCGGGCGTGATGCGGCGGAGCGTGTACACGTCGCTCATGGCCAGCGCGTCCCGGCGGTCGGGCAGGGACTTCCAGTCGTCCCAGACGGCGCTGAGGAGCCTGCCCGTGATGCCGTCGGAGGCGGGGGACGCGAGGAACACGACCAGCTCGGCCGCCTTGTCGGGCGGGACGCCTGTGGCCTTGGCCTTCCGCTCGGCGGCGGCGGCGTACTCGCGGCGGGCACCGGCCGGGCCGGCGGCGAGCGTCTCCTCCAGCATCCGGGTGTTCATCGCCCCGGGCGAGACGCCGTTCACGTCGATCCCGGCGTCCCGCAGTTCCTCGGCCAGCGTCTCGCCGAGGCGGACCAGGGCGGTCTTGGCGCACGCGTAGGCGGTGACGTCCGGCCGGGGCCCGGTCGCGCCGCCGCCGGAGATGTTCACGATCTTCCCGCCCCCGCGGCGGCGCATGCCGGGGACGACGAGCTGGCACAGCCGCGCGGCGGCGAACAGGTCGACGTCGAACACCCGCCTCCAAGCCGCGAAGTCGAGCGTCTCCATCGGCCCCAGCGGGCCCTGGACGGCCGCGTTGTTCACGAGGACGTCGAGGTCGCCGAGGGCGGCGGCCGCGGCTGCGTGGGCGGCGTCGAGGGATGCGAAGTCACCGATGTCGCAGGGGAAGGCCCGGGCCGATTGGCCCGCCGCGGGCGGGAGGGACAGCGTCACCGCGTCGAGGGCCGCCGCGTCGCGGGCGAACAACGCGAGCGACGCCCCAGCCGTCCACAGCTGGCGGGCCACCGCCTCGCCGAGCCCGCGGCTGGCACCGGTCACGAGGGCGGACTTGCCGGCGAGCGGGGCGTGTGACATGGGGGGAGGCTCACCACGGAGGCACCAAGGCACTGAGGCCGGCTCGACCCGCCGGCCTACTTCCGCACACCGTTCGTGATAACCCGAGGGCTCGCGCGGGCTACGGCGACTGGAAGGTCGGACTCACCTCCGTGTCTCCATGCCTCCGTGGTGTTCCCCCGGTCATCGCTTCTCGAACAGCCACGGGTTGGCCGCCAGGTAGTCGACGGTCTTTTCGACGCCCTGGCGGATCGTCAGCTTCGGGCTCCACCCGAGGAACCGGACCTTCTTCGTGTCGAGGAAGATGAACGGGCTGTCGCCGATCCACCCGCGCTCGCCGCCGGTGTACTGCCGCTCGGGCGTCACGCCCATCTTGGCGCAGATCCAGCCGATCGAGTCGTTCA
Organism: Phycisphaerales bacterium; assembly: GCA_028288905.1. Lineage (GTDB taxonomy): Bacteria > Planctomycetota > Phycisphaerae > Tepidisphaerales > Tepidisphaeraceae > Humisphaera. The sequence goes on from JAQGHJ010000418.1 coordinate 3,602, forward strand.
CCTCGCAGTAGGCGTCGGTGCCGAGGTTGTAGACGTTCACGCCGGCCGTCGCGTTGGCGACGACCGTCAGGATCGCGTCGACGCAGTCGCCGACGTACAGGTAGCTTTTGCGCTGCTTGCCGTTACCGAGGACGCGGAGCTTCGTCGGGTCGTCCTTCAGGGCCTTGTAGAAGTCGAACACGTGCCCGTGGCTGTACCGCTCGCCGAGGATCGAGACGAACCGGAAGATGTACCCGGTGAACCCGAACCCGGTCACGTACGCCTGGATCAGCCCCTCGCCGGCCGCCTTGCTCGCCCCGTACAGCGACGTCTGGACCGGGAACGGGGCGTTCTCCGGGGTCGGGAACACGTCGGCCTCGCCGTACACGCTGCCGGTCGAGCTGAACCCGATCCGCTTGATGCCGGCCAGCCGCATGCCCTCGAGCACGTTGTAGGTGGCGATCGTGTTCTGCTCGAGGTCCCGGCGGGTGTGATTCGTGCCGAACCGGACGTCCGCATTGGCGGCCAAGTGGAACACGAAATCGTGCCCCTTGAGCGCGTCGCCGACACGGGCCTCGTCCAGCAGGTCGCCCTCTACGAGCTTGTACGCCGGGTGGTTGAGGGCGCCTTCGATGAACCCGGTCTGCCCGGTGGAGAGGTTGTCGTACGCGGTGACCTGGTGCCCGTCGGCTAGCAGGCGGTCCGCCAGGTTGCTGCCGATGAACCCGGCCCCGCCGGTGATGAAGTAGCGTGCCATAGGAAGGGCGGCGACGGTACTCGAAACGCGCCGGAGGCGGAAGAGAGTAGGCAGTACGCGGCAGGCGTTATACAGGAGAGAGGAGGCAGTGACCGGGTGGTTCGGGCCGTCTACCGCCACTCGCTGTCCCACTTCCGCCTTTCCCGGCTTCTTTGCCTTCCGCCTACTGCCTACTGCCTACTGCTAACAGGTTCAGGCCGAGCTTGTGGTAGCGCATGCGGATGCGGCTCGGGCGGAAGCCGGCGCGGACGAGCAGCGGCCACAGGTCCCGCTTGGCGTAATACATCTTATGGTCGTCCATCTCGGCGGCCGGACTCGTGCCGAGGCGGAACGCGGAAAACTCCAGCGCCCGCTTGCCGAGCCAGTTCGGCACGTTCACGACGAGCGACCCGCCCGGCCGCAGCAGCCGGTGGCACCCGGCTAGGGCGGCCTGCGGGTCCCACAGGTGTTCGAGCACCGACACGAGCAGCACGACGTCAAAGGTCGTGTCGGCGAGCGTGCCGAGGACGGACTCGGCCGGCGCCTCGTGGAACGTCAGATTCGGCGTCGCCTTGGCCGCGTCGCCCACCCGAACGTCGACCCCGACGCCGGCCCCGAGCCGCGGGGCGAGCCCGCGGAGCAGCGTCGCCTCGAACCCGCAGCCGACGTCGAGCAGGCGCGGGGCGGGGTACCGCCGGACGACCGCCTCGACCGGCCGGCGGCTCAGCCAGACGCCGAACCGGTCGACGAGCGTTACCCCCCGCTGGCCGTACGACTCGGCCCGGACGGCCGGCTGCTGCTGCGGCGGCGGCGGCGGCGGCGGC
>JAQGHJ010000424.1 GCA_028288905.1 Phycisphaerales bacterium
GGGGCGCGAGCCCCGGGTGATCTAGCGGTGAAACGTAACGAGCCCCGAAGGGGCGTAGGAGCCCGAGCGTCGTTGACGCTCGGGCTCTTCGCCCCTTCGGGGCTCTCGGCTTTAGTCTTGTTTGCCAAGCCGGGGCTCGCGCCCCGGGCTATGGTTCTTCCGCCCCTTCGGGGCTGAGAGTGCCGAGGTTGCTACACCCGACGCCGCTCCCTCACGCTCCCTTCGGCCACGGCACCGGCGGCGGGTTGCGGTCGGCGAACTGGATCTGGTGCCAATACGGGTACGGCGGGGTCACCGCGCTGGCCGCGTCGAGCGTCGCGACCTGCTCGGGCGTCAGATTCCACCCGACCGCCCCCAGGTTCTGCTTGAGCTGCTCCTCATTCCGCGCCCCGACGATGACGTTCGACACGGTCGGCCGCTGGAGCAGCCAGTTCAGGGCGACCTGCGGCACCGTCTTGCCGGTCTCGGCGGCGACGGCATCGAGCGCGTCGACGACCTTGTACAGGTACTCGTCGGCCACCGGCGGGCCCTTATCGACAGCCACCTTTGACGTGAGCCGGCCAGCCGCCGGCGGGCTGCCGCGGCGGATCTTGCCGGTCAGCCGTCCCCACCCGAGCGGGCTCCACACCACCGCCCCCACGCCCTGGTCGGCCCCGAGCGGCATCAGCTCCCACTCGTAGTCCCGGCCGATCAGCGAGTAGTACGTCTGGTTCGCCACGAACCGGGGCAACCCGAGCTGGTCCGCCGTCGCCAGCGCCTTCATCAGGTGCCAGCCAGAGAAGTTCGAGCACCCGACGTACCCAATCATGCCGGCCGACACGAGGTCGGCCAGCGTTCCGAGCACCTCCTCCGGCGGGGTCAGGGCGTCGTATCCGTGGAGCTGGTACAGGTCGATGTAATCGGTCCCGAGCCGCTTGAGGCTCCCCTCGACCGCCCGGGTCAGGTGGTGCCGGCTGAACCCGACGTCGTTCGGGCCCTTGCCGCTGCGGAACGTGCCCTTGGTCGAAATGATGACCTGGTCCCGCTTGCCCTTGATCGCCTTGCCGAGGATCTCCTCGGCGGCCCCGCCGGAGTAGACGTCGGCCGAGTCGAACATGGTCAGCCCGGCGTCGAGGCAGACGTCGACGAGGCGGGTGGCCTCGGCCACGTCGGTTGCCCCCCAAGCCTTGAAGAGCTCGCCCCCGCCGCCGAACGTGCCGGTGCCGAGGCTTAGGACGGGAACGGTGAAGCCGGACCGGCCGAGTCTGCGGTATTCCATCGCTGTGGGTCTCCTTGCGTGAGCGTTGTAGGGGCGATTGTCGGCGGCAGGGTCGCCGCGCCGGGATGGTAGGGCGGCGGGCGGGCGGGGGGAGTCAGGCAATGGACACGCGACCGTCAGGAACGCCCCTCGCCTTTCGCCCGCCGCCCCTATAATGCCCGTTGCGACCGCGTCGGCCTGGTGCCGCCGGCCGCCCGGCGGACCCGCCAGACGCCGTGCCATCCAGACAGGACAGGACCGCAGTGAGCACACGAGACGCCGTCGCCCCGATTCCGACTTCGCCCGCCGCCGACGCCCTGACGCTGAAGCACGGGCTGACGTTCGCCGACCTGTACACCCGCGACGGCCTCGTCCGGCTCGACGAGGCGTTCGTCGGCCAGTTGGGCGACCGGGCCCCCGACCTGCGGGACAAGCTAATGGCCGCCCGCCAAGACCCGACCGCCTTGCCGGGCAAGGCCGAGTCCGACCTCATCATCGCCCTCGCCCCGCACCTGGACGACTTCGTCGGCGACCTGTTCGGCATCGGCCCCGAGCTGCGGGCCCTGCAGGCCCGCCACACCGCGCTCGCCCCGATGAACGCGGTGAAGCGGAAGTTCATCGCCAAGCGGGTCAACAGCTTCAAGGAGGACGCGCTCGCCGCCATCGACCCGATCGGGCTGACGGCCGAGCTGGAGACGCTGATCCAAGCCCCCCTGACCGAACAGGCGTACGTCGACCACGTCGCCCGGTGGTTGGACGACGAGGCCGCCCACGCCCCGCAGCTCGCCCTCGCCGCCAAGTACGCCGCCTGGGCCGCCCGCACGCCCGCCGGCCGGGTAAAGCACGGGGCCGGCGTGCTGTTCAAGCTGCCGCACAAGCTCGACTTCTACCACCTCGTCCCGACCGTGGAGCTGACGATCCACGGGGCGAAGCAGTTCGCGTTCGGGCCCAGCCACCACCGGCACCGGGAGGGGTTCCACCTGACCGACCCCGGCACCGACCTGGCCGGCGCGCTCGACCAGACGAGCTACTGCATCAAGTGCCACCACCAGGCGAAGGACAGCTGCTCCAAGGGCCTGCGGGAAAAGGACGGGACGCCGAAGTCCACCGCGCTCGGCGTCCCGCTCGCCGGGTGCCCGCTGGACGAGAAGATCTCCGAGATGAACGAGGTGAAGGGCGACGGCGTGCCGATCGGCGCGCTGGCCGTCGTCACGGTCGACAACCCGATGTGCGCCGCGACCGGGCACCGGATCTGCAACGACTGCATGAAGGCCTGCATCTACCAGAAGCAGGACCCGGTCGACATCCCGCAGGCCGAGACGCGCACGCTCAAGGACGTGCTGGAGCTGCCGTACGGGTTCGAAATCTACAGCCTGCTGACGCGGTGGAACCCGCTGAACGTCGCCCGCCCGCTGCCGAGGCCGGCGACCGGGCGGAAGGTGCTGGTCGTCGGGCTCGGCCCGGCCGGGTTCACGCTCGCCCACCACCTGATGAACGACGGACACGCGGTCGTCGGGGTCGACGGGCTGAAGATCGAGCCGCTGGACCCGGCCGTCTCCGGCGTCGACGCCCGCGGCAACCGCGTGCCGTTCCGCCCGCTGCGGGACGTGAGCGACATCTACGAGCGGCTCGACGAGCGGGTGATGGCCGGGTTCGGCGGGGTGGCCGAGTACGGCATCACCGTCCGGTGGA
>JAQGHJ010000425.1 GCA_028288905.1 Phycisphaerales bacterium
CCGCCGGCGGCGGCCGTCGCCCCCGCCGTCGTCGTGCCGACGACCAGGATCTCGCCCGACCCTTGGACGACCACCGCGTCGGCGTCGTCGTCCCCGCCGAAGTCGACTGTCGCCGTCCCGCCCGTGCCGAACGCGCGGTCGATCGACCCGTCCGCGTTCAGGCGGGCGACGGCGAAGTCGCCGCCGGCCCCGTTGGCCACGAGCAGTTTGCCGCTCGGAAGCAGTGCCGCCCCGAGCGTGCGGTCGGCGTCCCCGAGGTCGTCCCGTGCCGCCACGCCGGCGACGGCCACCGCCCCGTCGGTGCCGAAGGCGGCGTCGGCCGACCCGTCGGCGTTCAGCCGGACCACTGTCGCGCCCGCCCCGGCGGAGCCGACGCCGACGATCTTGCCGTCGGCCCCAACGGCTACCGCCCCGATCGCGTTCCGCCCGGTGCCGAAGGCGAACAGGGCCATCCCGCGATCGCCGAAGAACGTGTCGAGCGCGCCGGCCGGCGTGAACCGGGCGAACGCGAACGACCCGTTGCTCGTACCGCCGGCGACGACCGACCCGTCGGCCGCGACGGCCACGCCGTACGCGGCGTCGTCGTCCCCGCCAAGGTCGGCCGTCGCGACGCCGCCACCACCGAACTTATTGTCGAGGGCCCCGGTCGCCTTGTGCTTGGCGACGATCAGGTCCCCGTCCTGCCGCCCGGCCGCCACGAGCGACCCGTCCGGCAGCACGGCCAGGGCGAAGTACGAGCGGTTGACGCCGAGCGGGGAGATCACGGTGCCGTTCTGCCCGAACGTGGCGTCGACGGACCCGTCGGCGTTCAACCGCTTGAGCACGGCCCGGGACGTGCCGGCGGCCAGGCTGCCCTGGCGGCCGGCGAGGACCAACTTGCCGTCGTCCAGCGCGACCGCCGCCTCGGCGACGAACCCGCTGCTGACGGCCGCCCCGCCGCTGAACGCGGGGTCGACCGTCGGCTCGGCGGCCGCGATCGTCACGTCGAACGACGACTCGGCTTGGGCCGACGCCACCCCCGCGACGTCCGCCACCGCCCCGGCACTGACGACGACGGCGTACGTCCCGGCGTCGGCCGCGTCCCACGCGCTGCCGGGGGCGGCGAGCGTGTAGGTGGCGGTCCGGGCCGTCGCGGTGCCGGACAACGTCACGCCGGTGACCGCCACCGGCCCGACGGGGCCGGTCACGGTCAGGTCGTCCGCCCCGATCGTGTTCGCGTCCACCCCGTCGGCGTCGGCGTACGTGACGCTGACGACGTGCGTTGACCCGCCGGCCTCGGTCACGTCGTCCGGCTGCGAGATGGTCACCCGCGGCGGCTCGTTCACCACGACCGGCGGCGGCGGCGAGACCGGCGGAGGAGATACCGGCGGGGACACGGGCGGCGACGCCGGCGGAGAGGTCGGCGGCGGCGAGGTCGGCGGCGACGTCGGCGGGGGCGAAACGGGCGGTGAAACGGGCGGCGGCGACACCGGCGGGGAAGTCGGCGGCGACACCGGAGGCGGCACCGCCACCACGGGGTCGATCGCGACGGCAAATCGGTCGGAATCCGTGTCGATCGGCTTGCCGGCCGTGTCCGTTACGCTCCGCGGCAGCACGACCACCAGCCACGTCCCGTTGTCGGCCACATCCCACGCCCCGCCCGGGGGTAAGGCTGTGTAAGTGGCGACGACCGTCTTGCCGTCGTCCCGCACGTCGGTTGCGACGGCGGAGATCGTCAGCGACTGCCCGTCCGGCCCGGCGACGGTCAGGTCGTCCGTCCCGATCGTCGACACGTCGATGGCGCGGTCGTCGGTGTACCGCACCTCGAACGCGGCCGCCCCGCCGGTCCCCTCCCGGAGGTCGGGCGGGGCGGTCAGTGCGACCTTCGGCACCTTCTTATCGCGTGGGGCGTCGTCGCCACCGTCTCCACCGTCGTCGGACCCGTCGCCGGTCACGTTGACGTTGAAGGTGGCGCTGGCCGGGTCGACCGGGGTGAACGCGACGTCGAACACCTTCGTCGGTCCGAGCACGACGTCGTAGCCACCGTTGTCGGCCGCGTCCCACGTCCCGCCGGGGGCGGCGAACAGGTAGGTGCCGACAACCGGCGACGCGTCGCTCGTCGGGGCGACGGACACGAACGTCAGCGGCAGGTCCTCGCCGGTGGCCCGGCGGGTGACGACGATGTCCGACCGCCCGACCGTGTTCACGCTGATGTCCCGGTCGCCGGCGTAGGTGACGGTGACCCGGACGTCCGCCCCGCCGGCGGCCGTCACGTCCGAGACCGCGATCTGGGCGTGGGGGACGACGTCGAAGTGCAGCCGCGTCTCCACCGGCTCGAACACCGCCCGCGCCGCGGCCGCCAGCGCCGCGCTCGACCGGCGGGCGCCGCGCTTCGACCCGGCGCGACGAAAGGGGCTGCTGCGCAACGAAGAAAGCCAATCGCCCGTCATGTGGATCCCGTTTAACGACGCCGCTGAGGGAAGACCCGCCGGAACAAAGCGGTTGACCGCTTCGCCAGACACTACCCCGACACGCCCCGGGCGGGAACGTTAAACCGTTCCCAGGAAGTCATTTCGAACGGTCGGCTCGGCTCGGTTGCCGTTCGAAGGGGCATATCCGTCACAGGTCGAATTTCGCTCCCTGATTGGACGGGTGCCTCGGGGCCAATAACGCGCGGGAGGTGGATAAGTTGAAGTGTCGGAACCCGTCAGGCGGCGTCGGCGGCGGCTGGCCATAGCTTATCTCAAGGCCACGACGCCACCTGCCCGATTTGTAGAGCTGGTGACGCTACATTTAGGCAGGAATGCGCTTGCGACCCACAATGGGTTGTATAGGATGGCCCGCCGCCCTTTTGCGGCCGGGCTCGTGAAAAAGACGAGCCGCCGCGGGTTTGACGCCGATACGAGGACTTGTCTTGCCGGACGTGAAGCCCGGCCCGACCGTGCCCGCCCCACGACGCCGACGAAAGCCACCCATGGGAATCCTGAGCGACACCCAGATCCGCGAGCACGTCGGCATCAAGCCGTTCGAGGAGAACGTCAAGCGGCCGGGCCAGATCAGCTTCGGCGTCAGCAGCTACGGGTACGACGTCCGGGTCGGGACGCTGTTCAAGATCTTCACGAACGTGTCGCCCACCGGCGGGCAGGCGATCGTCGACCCGAAGAAGTTCACCGACGACCTCTTCGTCACCGTGGACACGGCCGCCACGGGGAAGGACCACGTCATCATCCCCCCGAACAGCTTTGCGCTGTGCGAGACGGTCGAAGAGATTGACGTCCCGCGGGACACGCTGGCGGTGTGCGTGGGCAAGAGCACCTACGCGCGGTGCGGAATCATCGTGAACGTCACGCCGCTGGAGCCGGAGTGGCGGGGCAAGGTGACGATCGAGATCAGCAACACCACCCCGCTGCCGGCCAAGATCTACGCGAACGAGGGCATCGCCCAGATGCTGTTCCTGCGGGGCGACGCCGTTTGCGAGAAGAGCTACGCGGACAAAGCCGGCAAGTACCAGGACCAATCCGGCCTGACGCTGCCCAAGGTGGATTGAGGGCGGGTCGGCGAGGCGGCGGGCGGGCGTCAGGATGCCCATGGCCTGCGGCGAATATGACCGGCTCCCGACCCAGTGAAGGCATCGCCCGGGGCATCTCGATCGGATTATTCTTCCCAGTCGAACGCGAAGCGGACTGAGCACGTAGGCAAGGCAGGTTGTGCGTCCTATAAGGGTGGAACGCTTGGTCACCCCTACTAATGGTATACTGGTTGCTCCCCAGTGAATGAAGTCTCCGGCAGACACAGAATGTCGGGGGCGGCGGGAGACACGCGGCGACCGGCTCGAACAGCGGCAACTGGCCGGGGCCGGGCGGAACGGAACAAGTCGGCAGCGGCAGCGGCCGGGATCACCCTCCCGGCGGCGAATCGACAACCCTTTGCCTTGGCCGGCACGGCCGGGACTCGCGGCACGACGACGGGAAAGCCTGTCGCCGGCGGAGATCCGTCGTGCCGTCCGGGACAATGTTTGGTTAATGTACGGACGGAGGGATCGGCTCGGTGGTGGCGGTTCGGGTCGGGCAATGAGTGCTCCGGCCCGCGTCGGCGCCACCGGCGAACAGGGACGCATCGTACTGGGCCAAGGATTGGCGACGACTACGAGGGCACCGGCCCGGCGTCCGCGGCGGCAACGAGCCGGCGCGGCGCAAGGGCCGGCGGGCGGACAGGAGGGTCCGCCCGCGGCTTCGGCCGCCCGACAACTTATTCGGTGGGGCGACGGGCACCCCCGTTGCGGCTGGCGGCCGTAACGGCACCCGCGCCCCGCCCGCAGAAGGGAAGTACCGCAATGAAGATCACGCGTCGGTTCACCAAGTCGGGACAGGACGTCTTCTCCACCGTTCAGTACGAGAAGCGGACGAGCCGCATCGGCAACCCGGACGGGACGGTCGTCTTCGAGATGAAGGACGCCGAGATCCCGGCCGCCTGGAGCCAGCTCGCCACCGACATCATGGTGAGCAAGTACTTCCGCAAGGCCGGCGTGCCGCAGACGGACCCGGCCACCGGCCGCCCGCTGCTGGACGACGCCGGGCACGTCGTCACCGGGCCCGAGCGGTCCGCCAAGCAGGTGATCCACCGCTTGGCCGGGTGCTGGCGGATGTGGGGCGAGACGCACGGGTACTTCGACACCGCCGAGGACGCCCAGGCGTTCTACGACGAGCTGTCGCACATGCTGCTGCACCAGATGTGCGCCCCGAACAGCCCGCAGTGGTTCAACACCGGGCTGAACTACGCCTACGGCATCACCGGCCCGGCACAGGGGCACCACTACTGCGACCCGGTGACTGGCGAGATGGTCCGCGGGGCCGACGCGTACACCCACCCGCAGCCGCACGCCTGCTTCATCCAGTCCGTCGCCGACGACCTCGTGAACGAGGGCGGCATCATGGACCTGTGGACCCGCGAGGCCCGGCTGTTCAAGTACGGCAGCGGCACCGGGTCGAACTTCAGCAAGGTCCGGGGCGAGAACGAGAAGCTCAGCGGCGGCGGCAAGTCGAGCGGACTGATGTCGTTCCTGAAGATCGGCGACCGGGCGGCCGGGGCGATCAAGTCCGGCGGCACCACCCGCCGGGCCGCCAAGATGGTCTGCCTCGACCTCGACCACCCGGACGTCGAGGACTTCGTCAACTGGAAGGTCCGCGAGGAGCTGAAGGTCGCGGCGCTGGCCGAGGGCATCAAGCACCTGTCCGACGAGCAGAAGGCGACGGCCAAGAAGCTCGGGTTGAAGCTCGACTACGACTTCAACGGCGAAGCGTACATGACCGTCAGCGGTCAGAACTCCAACAACTCCGTCCGCATCCCCAACGCTTTCTTCGAGGCGCTGGCGGCGGACGGCGACTGGAACCTCTACCGCCGGCTCGGCGGCGGCGGG
>JAQGHJ010000583.1 GCA_028288905.1 Phycisphaerales bacterium
ATCAGGTCGTCGATTTTGCCGGGCGTCAGGGCGGCCACCTGCCGCGGCGTCCGGGCGACGGCGAACAGCTTGCGGCTCGTCGGCAGCGTCACCTCCTCGGTCGTGCGGATCGAGATCACGCACGACACGAGGATCTCAAACACCGACCGGTACCCCTCGTCGAACAGCACGAACATCGCGGCCTCCGGGTACGGCTTCACCGCGGCGCGGAGGCGGCGGAACACCTCGGGGACGTCGAAGGGGAGCTTGCCGGACGCGTGGCCCGCGGGTGGGGCGGCGGCCGCCTGTTTCGAACGCGATCGCATGACGGCAACGTAAGTCGGCCGGCCCGGCAGAGGAGCGCGGAAAGGCCGGAAGTGCCTGTCGTAGGGCCGGCTGTGCCGGCCGGTCCGGCCGGTCCGGCCGGGGGCAACACGGAGCCGCCTCGTCCCGCCGGACCCGACGGCCGGCACAGCCGGCCCTACGGCGCGGCCGGAACCGAGCTTGCGTCGATCCGCTCGCCGCGCATCAAGCGCCGTAACCGTTCGACAATCGTGCCGGCACCATTGATCGTGGCGATGCGCACCCCGTCCCGGTAGTAAGCGAACGTCGGCACATTCTCGACCCGAGCTTGCTTCGCCAACTGCATCTCGGCGTCGACGTCCACCTCGCCGAACGAGACGATCCCGTCCGGCCCTACCTCCTCCTCGGCCTCCACCATCGCGCGCCGCGCGGTCGGGCGGTATCCGCTGTCCCAAGCCGCGTCAAAATGGACGACCGCGAATCGCCGCTCGCGCAAGAAGCCGTCGTAATCATCTTTGGTCAGCTTGCGTACCACGCTCCGCCCCTCCGCTCAAATCACCGCCATCGGCGGCCGCTTCACCTTCGGGTCCCACCGGGTGTCGAGGTCGTGCCGGACGCCGACGAGGTCGAGCAGCTTGCCGGCCACGAAGTCGACCACCTCCAGCACCGTCGTCGGGTTCAGGTAGAAGCCGGGGTTGGCCGACGCGAGGACCACGCCGGCGTCGCTCAACGCCTTGTAGTTGTTCACGTCGATCGGGCTAAGCGGCATCTCCCGGTGGACGAGGACGAGCCGGCGGCGTTCCTTCAGCGTGACGGCGGCTGCCCGGCTGATCAGGTTGTCGCCGAGCCCGTGGGCCACCTCGGCCAGCGTGTTGCTGCTGCACGGGACGACGACCATCCCGTCGTGCAGGAACGACCCGCTGGCGAGCTTGGAGCCGACGTCGTTGTAGTTGTACAGGGTGACCGTGTGGCTCGGCGTGCCGGCCAGGGCGGCCGGGTCGACCGTCTCCATCCCCAGCTCGTCGTGCAGCAGCCGCCGGCCGAGGGGGGAGACGACCAGGTGCACGTTCACGCCGGCCCGGACGAGCCCGTGGATGAACCGCTGGGCGTAGAGCGCGCCGCTGGCCCCGGTGATGGCGGTGACGATGTCCATGTGTGGCCGAGTATAGAGCGGCAGGCCGGGCCGGCGTTTCAAAAGGCGGCGAGGGTTCGGCCGGCGTGGGCGCGCGAGAAGGTGCTCGACAGTGAAGGCGGCGGCATTCCCACCTCTCCATCCGGGGGTGGTCGCCGCGGCGCGACTGCGGCGGGCGAGGGTGAGCGTCAGCGGCACTACGGGCCGCGACCGCCGCCCGACGTACCCGTCACGCCGGGAACGCCCGCCCGCGGGTGAGGTGCTCGGCCAGCACCAGCACCGCGAACAGCCAGCCGGTGTACAGCAGCGTGTACCACGCCGCGTACAGCAGGCTGGCCGCGAGGTCTCCGCGGCACCGGCGGCTCTTGGCGAACACCTGCCGCAGGGCGCGGTGGAACAGCCACCCGGTCGACAGGGCGACGAGGAAGAACAGGATCAGCCCGACGTTCGCCACGAGCACGAACAGCCCGACGACGACGAACGGCAGCAGCAACAGGCCGAGCAGGGCGAGCAGGCACCCGAGCGGGCCGTCGTCGGCCGACCCGCCGAGGTCCCACCCGTCCGACACGTCCGGGATCGAGTCGGGCATGCCGAGCAGCGACGGCTTGGCCGCCACCTCTTCCCGCTTGCGGACCCGGGCCCCGGCGTACAGCCCGGCCGTCAGGAACACGAACAGCCCGGCCGCGACGACCCCGAGCGTCACCTCCATCTTCACGACCAGCCCGCCCTTGCCGAGCAGCAGGACGGGGACGGCCGTCAGCGCGAACCCCACCACCGTCATCGCGACGACGGCCCGGGCGGACCAGATCGGGTACCGCCGCTCGCGGGCGCGAACGCGAGCCCCGACCCGGGCGATCGGCGTCGGGATCCGGCGGTGCGGCGGCCGGCGCGGCGATTTCGGCGGCGGCGAGACGCGGTACGGGTCGGCTCCCATGGCGGCGGCCGAGTGTCGCGGGGGACGGGAGCGGACGCAACGTAGGGGCGAGGGCGGCGGGTGCGGGACAACGGGGCGGACCCCACGTCACCTCGCGGCCGGCGACTTCACGCCGCGGTAGGCGACGCAGACGCCGAACGTCATCGGGTGCTGAGTGACATCGGCGAACCCGGCCGACCGCATCATGCCGGTCATCTGGTCCCGGCCGATGAACGTGTTCACCGACTCCGGCAGGTACTTGTAAGCCCCGGTTTTGTCGCCGGAGACGAGGGTGGCCGTCCGCGGGAGCACCTGGCGGAAGTAGAAGTTGTAGAGCCCGCGGAGCAGCGGGTTCGTCGGCAGCGAGAACTCCAGGATCAGCAGCCGGCCGCCGGGGCGGAGGACGCGGGAGAACTCCCGGACGGCCCGGGCCGGGTCGGCGACGTTCCGGATGCCGAACGCGATTGAGACGACGTCGGCGCAGGCGTCGGGGAGGGGGAGGGCCTGGGCGTCGCCGTTGAGCCAAACCACCGTCGCCGACGATCGGCTTGTGCGTTCGTCGCGGCCGACGCCGAGCATTTGGAAGTCGGCTTTGGAGCGGGCGATGGGAAGCATCTCCCACGTGTAATCGACGCCGATGACTTGGCCGGCCGCGAGCTCACCTCGGCTCGCGCGCGACGTGCCGTTGTGGAACGCCAGTTCTTCGACGTACTTCAGCGTCAGGTCCCCCGTCCCGCACGCCACGTCCACCACCCGGTCGGTCGGCTTCAGGTCGGATAACTTCACCGCCCGCCGCCGCCAGTACTGGTCGACGCCGAGGCTGTGGAGCCGGTTGTTCAGGTCGTAGCTCGGGGCGATGGCCGCGAACATCTGGCGGACGCGGCGCTGCTTGTCGGCCACGGCGTGCGGGTTCCGCAGCAGGGCGTCGTCCCAGGCGGGCGGAGCGGTGGCGGGCGAGTCGACGGCGGATGCGGGAGGGGTGGGCGTCATACGGGGCCAGACATCATACGGACCTCGGCAGGCGGCTGGGTTTCAAGAGATGGCGAACCTTCGGTTGAGGCGCACGGGCGTATGGCCGGGGTTCAGCGGGTCGGCTGGACCGGATGAAGGGGTGGAACGGATGGCTTCCGACGCTCGCGACCGCTTTTTGCGCCAGTGGGCTCCCTCTGTCATCCAGAGCGAAGCGAAGGATCTCGGGCCGGCAATGCGGCCTGCGGATGGCACTCCAGGCCCGAGATCCTTCGCTTCGCT
>JAQGHJ010000429.1 GCA_028288905.1 Phycisphaerales bacterium
ACGGCCGGGTTGGCGGGGAAGGACGCCGGCAGCTTCGCCCCGGCCGGGGCGTGCCCGTCGCGGCTCGGCCCCCGCCACTGCGGCCAGTCGGCGGCCGTCGCTCCCTGCCCGGCGGCAATCGCCACCGCGGCCGCCAGCGTAGTCCGCGTCGCCCACCGCCTTGGTTCGGTCATGATCGATCCTGTCCGTTTGTGCCCCCCTACCTCCAAGAATTATACGGGCCGGGGGGACGGTTCACCCGTGGACCTCGGGCCTTCCAGGAGCGCAGCGAAAGGCCCGGCCACCTCGGTGGCCGGGCCCTTGTGCATGACTCGTGCATCCTTGCCGAACAGTGTTATGGCTCGGGCGTCCCGATCCACGTCGACGTTGTGGAGTACGGCGAGTTCCCGGTCGACACGATGACCCGCCCGTCCGGCAGCGCGGCGGCCACCGTCGTGCTGCGGGCGGACGGCAGGTACCCCATGACCGACCAGCTGTCGGACGACGGGTTGTAGGCCCACAGCTCCCGCTGCGGCTTGTTGAACCCGATTTCGCCGCCGACGATCACGATCCGGCCCGCGTACACGAACACGCCCTCGGTCGCGTGCGTGCGGGCGCCCGGCATGTCCTTCAGCTTCGTCCACTTGTTCGTCGCCGGGTCGTACACCTCGACGGCCTTGAGCGCGACCTGGGCCTCCTCCTGCCCGCGCTGCCCGCTGATCGCGTACACCTTGCCGTTCAGCGCGACGACGCTCAGGTGGTTGCGGGCCGTCGGCATGGACGGTTTCGCCTGCCACGCCGGCGACGGCATGGACAGGTCCAGCGACCACATGTTGGCCTCGTTGATCGTCCGGGACTTGTCCATCCCGCCGACGAAGTAGAGCGTGCTCCCGACCAGGGCCGTGCCGCCGGCCCCCCGCTGGGCGGGCAGGTCCGGGCCGCGGCTCCACGTGTTCTTCACGGTGTCGTACTTCCACACCTTCGAACTGCCGGGGCCCGGGTGGTTGCCGTCGTAGTTGCCGACGAACCAGATCGTCGTCCCGACCGCCACGCCCGTCGAGTGCGTGAACGGGTCGGGCATGTCGGCGACCCGGGTCCACTTGTTGGTCTTCGAGTCGAACACGTCGCCCCGGGCCTGGGCGATGTAGTGGTTCTTGGTGCCCGGCTCGACGTTGCCGTTCAGCCCGCCGAGCACGTACAGCTTGCCGTTCACGAGCGTGCCGACCGCCTCGGCCCGGGCGACCGGGCTCGGGGTCATCGTCGACCACGACACGGACGTCGGGAACGACGTCGGGGGCGGCGGAGACACCGGGGGCGGAGGCGGGGGCGGCGGCGACACGGGCGGCGGCGGCACGGGCGTGGCGGCCACCGTCAGGTGGAGCGTGGTCGACCCGACGATTACCCCGGCATCGCCCGCCACGTCGTACTGGTCGATCCGCAGCACGTGCGGGCCCGCCGCCGGGAGCGGCCAGTCGCCGTAGTCGTTGCCCGTGGCGTCGCCGATCGTGAACGGGGCGGACTTCTCCGTCCGGACCAACACTCCGTCCACGGAGAACGTGACCTGACCGGCCGGGCCGGCCGCGGGGACGGCCACGATGTTCAGGTGGGTCCCGACCGCGGCCGGGTCGATTTTGCCCCCGTCCAGCAGCGGCCCGATCACTTTGTCGGTGGAGGCGTTCACCAGGCTGGCCGACGGCCCCGCGACCGGCGGCGGCGGGACGGGTGGAGGAGAAACGGGCGGCGGGGACACCGGCGGCCCGGCGACGGTCACGTTCAGTGTGGTCGACCCGACGAGCAGCCCCGTGTCATCGGCCGCGTCGTACTGGTCGATCCGGAGCACGTGCGGGCCGGCCGCCGGAAGCAACCAGTCGGCGTAGTCGCCGGCTTCCTCGCCCGCGACCGTGTACGGGGCCGTGAGGTCGGACCCGGCCGCGACCCCGTCCAGCGAGAACGAGATCCGCCCGACCGCGCCATCCGCCGGGACGGCCACAATGTTCAAGTGCGTGCCGAGCACTTCCGGGTCGATCGTCGCCCCGTCGAGTAGCGGGCCGACCACCGTGTCGGTCTCGGAGTTCACCAATTGGGCCGTCGGCCCGGCGGTCGGCGGTGACACGGGCGGGGGTGACACGGGTGGGGGTGACACGGGTGGGGGTGACACGGGTGGGGGCGACACCGGCGGCGGCGACACCGGCGGCGGTGAAACCGGTGCCGTGGCGTCCACGACCTTGAAGGTGACGGTCGTCGTCGGCCCGGGCGTGCCGGCGGCGTTCATCTGCGGGTACGGCGTGACCGACAAAGTGTGCGTCCCGACGGCGAACGCCCCGGCCTTGTAGTCCCCGTTCGTGTCCGTGAACAGCGAGTACGGTCGGCCGTTCTCGGTGCGGACGGTCTTGCCGTCGAGCACGAACTTGGCGCTGCCGGTCGCCGTCGACGCGTCGGCCCGGACGTTCAGCTGGGTGCCCGTCGACTTCAAGTAGATCGTCCCGCCGGTCGTCAGCGCCGAGACGTCGTGGTCGGTCGCGGCGTTCACGAGCGTCAGCGCGGTCACGGCCGGGCCGGTCGTGGCGGCGAGGGTCGAGGCGGCCGGGGTGGCGGCGATCCCCCGCCCGTCGGCCGGGCCGGCGGCGGCCTCGCTCGACAGCGTGGCCGAGTCGGCCGGGGACACGTCGACGAACGACAGTTTGCTCGCGGCGGCGGCCGACCCGGCGGCCAGGGTCAGCCGGCCGTCCGTTACGGCAACGGTGAGCGTCGTCTCCAGCCACCGCTGTTGCCGCGTGGTCCGCCCGCTCAGGGCGGACACGCCCTCGACGCTGACGTCGTACGCGTCCCCCGCCTTGCGGGCGTCGCCACCGGCCAGCCGGACGGTGTAGGTCCCGTCCGGGACGGCCAGCTCCCACGTCGCCCCGGCCGGGGCGACCACGAACGTGTCGTACCGGTCGTCCTGGGCCCGGGCGGACCGGCGGGCGCGGGCCGCCAGCCCCCCGTCGGCGCCGGACGTCCAGCCGAAGGCCACCCCGCCGGCCCGGTCCGCGAACGCCCCGCCGACGTCGTCCTGATACCCGATCACCGCCCGTGCGTTCTCCGGGGCGAAGTTGACCCGGGCGACGTACTCGGGCAGAGGGATGCCGTCCGCCGACCGGCCGGAGGCGTCGAACAAATCCGGGATCCCACCGTGCAGTGCGCAGAACAGCGAGCGGGGCTCAAGTCGGTCCACCACGGGATGGCACGCTTCGGCGAGCCGACCGCGGGCCGACCGGTCGAGACGGGCAGCGGGACCGCAGACGCGGGACGAGCGTTTTGATGGCCGTTGCATTGGTTCCCCTGTTCGGCTTTCGGTGCAGCCCGTTCCCGCAGGGATGGGATGGACGTCGCCCGATCCGTTCACCGGACCCACGCGAGGCGGGCTGATCCGGCCATTGTTCCTACCTTCTGAATTCCAATCGTGCGAGCTGAAACTGTGGTCGCCCGTGAGAAAACGAGAACGCCCGGCGCCCGAACGGGGCCTTTCCTGATGAAAAGG
>JAQGHJ010000592.1 GCA_028288905.1 Phycisphaerales bacterium
TGGTCGTTCGGCTCGCCGGGCGGGGGGACGCCCGGCGGGCCCCGGCCGCGCAGGCGGCGGCCCGGACGCTCGTGCCGTCTACGCAGAACAGCGACCAGTCGACCAAGCCCGCGGCGTCGACGCGCTCCAGCATCGCCCGGGCGAGCCGGTCGAGCACCCCGGCCCGCCGCCAGGCGTTGAAGTGGTGGTACGCCGTCTGCCACGGGCCGAACTCCCGCGGCAGCCCGCGCCACCGGCAGCCCTCGGTCAGCACGTGCACGGCCGCCTCGAACATCAGCCGGCGGTCGGCCGCCGGCCGGCCGGTCCGGGCGGTCGACCGCGGGATGAACGGGCCGATCAGCTCCCACTGCTCGTCCGTGAGCGTCACGTCGCCTCCTCGTTCGGGACGACGAATCGTAGGCCCCGAAGAGCGGTTCTCAGACAGAACCTAGGCTAATGCCAGTGATGAGCCGGTTGCCCGGATTCTCTGCGGAACCGGCTTGCCGCTCGTCGGCCAGCGCCGGTTGCCCTTGTCGGGGCTGCGGACTGTGGGGTAGCCTCTTCCAACCCCGTCGCGCCGGCGACCGCACACCCATACCCTCCATCGACGCCCGGACGGCCACCTTCCGACGGCGGATCGACCGGGCCGCCGCACGCGGAGCGACGCACGCATGATCGACGACCTCTGGTACAAGAACGCGATCATCTACTGCCTCGACGTCGAGACGTACGTCGACGCGAACGGCGACGGCGTCGGCGACTTCGCCGGGCTCACCCAGCGGCTCGCCTACCTCGCCGGGATCGGCGTCACCTGCGTCTGGCTCCAGCCGTTCTACCCGTCGCCGAACAAGGACAACGGGTACGACGTCGCCGACTACTACGGCGTCCACCCGAAGCACGGCACGCTCGGCGAGTACGTCGAGTTCATGAACGTCGCCCACCAGCTCGGCGTCCGCGTGATCGTCGACCTCGTCGTCAACCACACGTCCGACCGGCACCCGTGGTTCCGCGCCGCCCGCAAGGACCCGAAGTCCCCGTACCGCGATTGGTACGTCTGGTCGAAGGCGCGGCCGAAGGGGTACCGCGACGGGATCGTGTTCCCGGGCGTGCAGACGGCGACCTGGACCCGCGACCCGGTCGCCGGCGCGTACTACTTCCACCGGTTCTACGACTGCCAGCCTGACCTGAACACGGCGAACCCGGCCGTCCGCAGGGAGATCCTGCGGGTGATGGGGTTCTGGCTCGAGCTCGGGGTCTCCGGGTTCCGGATGGACGCGGTCCCGTTCCTGATCAGCGAGAAGGGGGCCGGGCTGACGCGGCCGAAGCAGGACTTCGAACTGCTGCACCAGATGCGGGACTTCCTGCAGTGGCGGCGGCGGGACGCGATCCTGTTGGCCGAGGCGAACGTCCCGCCGAAGCAGAGCATGGACTACTTCGGCCCGGACGGCGACCGCATCCAGATGCTGCTGAACTTCCCGGTGAACCAGCGGCTGTGGTACGCGCTGGCGACTGCCGACCCGCGGCCGCTGGTGCGGGCGCTGGAGGAGACGCGGGACCGCCCGCCGAACGCCCAGTGGTGCAACTTCCTCCGCAGCCACGACGAGCAGGACCTCGGGCGGCTGACCGACGCGCAGCGGCGGCGGGTGTTCGACGCGTTCGCGCCGTCGCCGGACATGCAGCTGTACCAGCGGGGCATCCGTCGCCGGCTCGCGCCGATGCTCGACAACGACCGCCGGCGGATCGAGCTGGCGTACAGCCTGCTGTTCACGCTCCCGGGCACGCCGATGCTCCAGTACGGCGACGAGATCGGCATGGGCGACGACCTGTCGCTGCCGGAGCGGGAGTGCGCCCGCACCCCGATGCAGTGGTCCGCCCGGCCGCACGGCGGGTTTACGGCCGGCCGGCGGCCCGTCCGCCCGGTGATCGACGACCAGGTCTACGGTTACCAGACCGTCAACGTGGAGGCCCAGCGGCGGGACCCGCAGTCCTTGCTGAACTGGGTCGAGCGGAAGATCCGCATGCGGCGGGAGTGCCCCGAGATCAGTTGGGGCGACTGGCGCATCCTCCCGGGCGGCGACGAGGCGGCCGGCGTGCTGGTCATGCGGTACGAGTACGACGGCCGGACGCTCGTCACGGCGCACAACTTCACCGGCGAGCCGAGGGTCGTCTGCCTCGACGCCGCGGACGCCGGCGGCCGACTGCTGGTCGACCTGCTCGCCGCCCACGACAGCCGGGCCGACGGGGCCGGCCGTCACACGGTCGAACTTCCGCCGTACGGCTACCGCTGGCTCCGGGCCGGCGGCATCGACCTGACGGTGCTGCGCGGGTAGGAAGTATTGGGCACGAAGGACGGGGTGCGTACGATCCGGCGAAGGAGGAACCCGTGGCGAAGATCGGATTTCACGCCTCGCACGAGATGTACCCGCCGAGCGAGCTGCTCGAGCTGGCCGTGCTGGCGGAACGGGCCGGTTTCCGGGAAGCGATGTGCTCGGACCACTTCCACCCGTGGCTCCCGAGCCAGGGGCAGAGCGGGTTCGCGTGGGGCTGGCTCGGGGCCGCCCTGCAGGCGACGACCCTGCCGTTCGGGATGGTGAACGCCCCCGGGCAGAGGTACCACCCGGCGGTCGTCGCCCAGGCGGCCGCCACGCTCGGCGAGATGTTCCCCGGCCGGGTGTGGGTGGCGGTCGGGACGGGCGAGGCACTGAACGAGTCGATCACCGGCGACCCGTGGCCGCCCAAACCGCAGCGGCGGGACCGGCTCGAGGAGTCGGTGGAGGTGATGCGCGCCCTCTGGGCGGGCGAGACGGTGACGCGGGACGGCGGGCACGTCCGCGTGAAGGAGGCCAAGCTCTACACCCGGCCGGCCGAGCCGCCGAAGCTGTTCGGGGCGGCGCTCACGCCCGAGTCGGCCGCGTGGGTCGGCCGGTGGGCGGACGGGCTGATCACGGTCGCGAAGGAGCCGAACGACTTCCGGGCGATGCTCGACGCGTTCCGCGGCGGTGGCGGCGAGGGGAAGCCGGTCTTCGTCCAGGCGTGCGTCGCGTACGCCCCGACGGAAGCCGAGGCGGTGCGGGCCGCGCACCGGAACTGGCCGCAGGCCGCTCTCGACGTCACGTTCCTCAGCGACCTGCCGACCCCGCGGGCGTTCGCCGAGCGGTGCGCCGCGGTGACGGCGGACGACGTGAAGGCCAAGCTCCGCGTGTCGGCCGACCTGTCGCGGCACGCCGATTGGATCGCCCGGGACCTGGAACTCGGGGCGGACCGGGTCTACCTCCAGCACGTCGGGCCGGACATGCGGCGGTTCATTGAGGCGTTCGGCGAGCGCGTGCTCCCGGCGTTCGCGTAGCCCTCGCGCCACCCTCATGCCCCCCGCCACCCGCTCCGGCTCGCCCTCGGTCGTTTCTGCCGCTGACGCGGCCCGCCTGCTGCTGGGCAGGCAGGGCCTGCTCGACGACCCCGCCGCCGCCGCCGGGCCGGCCACGCCGCGCCGCGTTGCCCGCCTGGTGGAGCGGATAGGGTTCGTCCAGGTCGACGCGATCAGCACGGTCGAGCGGGCCCACCACCTGATCCTGGCCGCCCGGCTGGCCGGGTACCGGCCCGCCATGCTCGCCTCGGCCCTGGAAGTAGACCGCTCGTTATTCGAGCACTGGACGCACGACGCGTCGGTCCTGCCGCTGGCGTGGTACCCGCACTGGCATTTCCGGTTCGACCGGTACCGGGCGAGCCGGTGGCACCTGAACCAGCTCGGGGCTGAGGCCGACCGGGTGGTCGCGGCCGTCCTCGACAGGGTCCGCCGGGAGGGCCCACTGTCGAGCCGGGATTTCGCCGCGGAGGTCGGGGCTGGGCCGGCGAAGACGACGTGGTGGCAATGGCGCCCGCCGAAGGTCGCGCTCGAGTACCTGTGGCGGACCGGGGCCCTGCACGTGGTCGCCCGCCGCCACTTCCATAAGGTGTACGACTTGACCGAGCGGGCCGTCCCGGCCGCCGCCGCCGTGCCCCGACCGACCGAGGTCGAGCACGTCGACTGGGCGTGCCGGACGGCCCTGGACCGGCTCGGGACCGCGACGGCCCGCGAGCTGGTGCAGTTCTGGGCGGCCGTCACGCCGGCGCAGGTGAAGGTCTGGCTGACGGCGGCCGTCGCGTCCGGGGAGGTGGTGCCCGTCTCCGTCGGGTCGGCGGACGAATCGCCGCCGGTGCTGGCGTACGCCCCGCACGACTACCGCCGCCGGCTCGCCCGGCTGCCGGCACCTCCGCCGGGCGTGCGCATGCTGTGCCCGTTCGACCCGGTGCTGCGGGACCGTGCCCGGGCGAAGCGTCTGTTCGGGTTCGACTTCCGGTTCGAGGGGTTCGTGCCGGCGGCCGCCCGGCGGCACGGGTACTACGTGATGGCGGTGCTGGACGGTGACCGGTTCGTCGGCCGGGCCGACCCGAAGGTCGACCGCCGGTCAGGGGTGCTGACGGTGCGGAAGGTTTGGTGGGAGCCGGGCGTCCGGCCGACGCGGAAAGCAAGGGCCGCGTTGGAGGCGGGTGCCGAGCAACTGGCCGCGTGGGTCGGGGCGACGGCGGTCCGTGTCGAAGACTGGGGCACCTGACCCGGAGAGGGCGGTCCGGCTAAGGGGCCGACTCGTCGACCCCGACACGGCCGGAGCAACGAGTTCGGCGAAAAGGGCGGAACCTCAGCAGCCGCCGTACGGGCGAGGCGAACCGGGCAAAGAAGGAGTCGCCAAGTCCTTGCGGGGGATGGCTCGAAAAGAGGAAGCCGAGACGGTCAGACCCCAGCTTCCTTCCGTGAACGAGTGGGTTGCCGCCATTCGCAACGCTCGTTCAAATAGTGGGCGAGGAACGGACCTCGGAACCCGCGAAGGTAGTCGGGGAGACTTCGACCGCGCGCGAGCACCGGAGTCCGGGGGCGATCGGGCTTGCCCGACGGACCAACCGTTGAACGGCCGGTCACGGATTCGAGTTCTACGCTGCGTCCCATCTCAAGTGCTACGGGAAGCCGGCGTCCGAACGGGACGCGCGGGGTAGTCGTGTGCGGACAGTGCCGGTCCTGCGGGCCGGATGACGACGAAAACGAGGTATCTTGCGTCATTTCCCGATGTCGCCCGCCGGTCGGGGTCGATACTCCGCGCGTCACGGAAGACATTGACCGCCGCACCCCGGACCCTGAATCCGGGGTGCGGTTTGTTTGAAGGGGCGGCCGGCGGCGTCCGCTCTCCCCGCCGTCGCCAACGGGAACCCGACCGCCGTC
>JAQGHJ010000613.1 GCA_028288905.1 Phycisphaerales bacterium
CCGCCGCCCGCTCGCTTCGTTCGATGCCCGCTCGCCGGCACCGGTCCCCGGCGCGCTGCGGCAGGCGACTCGCAGTCGCGCCGGCCGCGTCCGAAAACCCTGAACCACCGCGGTACGAAGTTCGAGAGTCGCCCGCCGCCCGCCGATCGCCCGTCACCTTGTCGGTCGCCGATCGTTCCGCCGGGCCGGGGAGACCCTCACATGCCGGAGTGCACTTTGATGACCGCTACCAATACCGTTGCGACCCAGCCGCCCGCCGCCGTCGCCCGCCGCCGCCTGCTCCAGACCATGCTGGCCGGGGCCGGCGCGCTCGGGCTCTCGCGAGCGGGGCTCGCCGCCACGATCCCGCCGACCCAGGGGCTGCGGCCGACCAAGTCCCGCGCCCGGGACCAGGACATCCTTAACTTCGCCCTGAACTTCGAGTACCTCGGGGCCGAGCTGTACCTGCGGGCGCTGACCGGGCAGGGGCTGACGATCCAGGACACCGGCAGCGACCTGGGCGCCCCGGGCCCGACGATCGGCGGCCGGAAGGTCACGTTCGCGACGAAGGTGGTCGCCGACTTGGTCAAGGAACTGGCCCAGGACGAGCTCGGGCACGTTCGAGCGGCCCGGCTGGCGACGGACAAGAGCATCCCGAAGCCGACGATCGACCTCCAGAACAGCTTCACGACCGCCGCCCGGCTGGCCGGCGTGATCGGCCCGAACGAGACGTTCGACGCGTTCGCCAACGAGGACAACCTGCTGGTGGCGGCGTTCATGCTCGAGGACGTGTGCGTGACGGCGCTGAAGGGTGCCGCCCCGCTGCTGGCCGAGCCGGCCGTGATCGAGTCGGCCGCCGGGTTCCTGGCCACCGAGGGATACCAGGCCGGGGCGATCCGCACGCTGCTCGTCCAGAAGGGGCTGGGGGCGCTGACCGTGAAGCTGTCGGACCTGCGGGACACGGCCGACGGCGACGGGGACACGGACCAGCCGGTCGTGAACCCGGACGGCTCGGCGAACATCGTCCCGGCCGACGCGAACGGGCTGGCGTTCAGCCGGACGCCGGGGCAGGTCTTGGCGATCGCGTACCTCAACCCCACGGCGGAAAAGGGCGGGTTCTTCCCGGACGGGGTGAACGGCCGGATCCGGTGAGGGCGGGGATGCCGTAGGGTCGGGGACCCGGTAGAAGCGGGGCTCGCCGGGGCGAGTACGGGGAGGGGCTTTGTCCCGCTCCCTGCCCCTACGGATGTCATCCTGAGCGGAGCGAAGGACCCCTCGTCCACCGCGCAGGCGGGCTCGGCACTTCGCGGCTTGTGGAATGTGAATGGGTGGCCTTGTCGCCGAGCACCGGCGGCGGGCCACCCTTTCAAATTCCAGTGGCCGCGGGCGGCCGGCGTCGTGGCGCGGCGGACGGGAGGTCCTTCGCTCCGCTCAGGATGGTGTTCGTTGGGCAGTGGAATCCGTGGGTCGCACGGGCACGGGCACGCCCGCCGCGCTACTCGCTGCTCCGGCAGGCCCACCTCGCTTTTCCCCGTCATCCAGAACCGACCCCATCGCGTATGATCTTTGCGGAGCCGGCGGTTCCGGCCGTCGCGCCCTTTCCCTTGCCATGGCCGTCTTCTCGTACAAGGCCGTCGACGCCGACGACGCGGTCACGACCGGCGTGCTGACGGCCGACTCGCCCCGGCAGGCCCGGGACCTGCTCCGGGCCAAGGGCCTGATTGTCGAGGACGTCCGCGGCAAGGGCCGCGGTTGGGCCGGATTAGGGATCGGCGGCGGCGCCCGCCGGCGGCGGCACCCGGCGAAGGTCGCGTCGTTCGTCCGCGAGCTGGCCACGCTGCTGGGGGCCGGGCTGCCGCTGCTGGACTCGATCGACACGATCGTCAAGCAGCACGCCGGCGGGTTCCGCGACGCGCTGCTGGCGCTGCGGGACCAGGTGTCGGCCGGCAGCAGCCTGGCCGACGCGATGCGGCAGCAGCCGGCGCTGTTCGACGACCTGTACGTCAGCATCACCGAGGTCGGGGAGAGCGCCGGCACGCTCGACGCCGCCCTGGAGCAGCTGGCCGACTTCAAAGAGCGGGCGGCCGCCCTGAAGAACCGGGTCGTCACCGCCCTGATCTACCCGACCGTCGTGCTGGTCATGGCCGTCGGGGTGGCGGCGCTGATGATGACGATGGTGGTGCCGAACCTGCTGGCGTCGCTGGCCGACACCGGTCGCCCGTTACCGTGGGCGACGCGGGTCGTGAAAGCCGCCAGTGACTTTCTGGTCGGCCGGTGGTGGCTGGTGCTGGCGGCCGCCGGCGCCGTCACCGCGGCGTGGGCGGGCTTCGTTAACTCGACCGCCGGCCGGCTGGCGTGGCACCGGTTCCAACTGCGGGTGCCACTCGTGGGCGACCTGCTGCGGAAGCAGGCGGTCGTGCGGATGTCGGTCGTGATGTCGGCGCTGCTCAAGAGCGGGGTGCCGTTCGTGCGGGCGATCGAGATCGCCCAGCGGTCGACCCCGAACCTGGTGCTGCGGGACGCGCTGGCCCGGTGCGAGCGAGCCGTCACCCGCGGGCAGGACATCGGGGCCGCCCTGGCCGACACGGCCGCGTTCCCGCCGCTGGTCGTGCAGATCTTCGCCGTCGGCCAGCAGTCCGGCCGGCTCGAGGAGATGCTCGACCGGCTGGCGAAGGACTACGACCGCCAATTATCCACGGCCGCCGCCCGGCTGACGGCCGTGCTCGAGCCGCTGCTGATCCTGATGATGGTCGTGGTGGTCGGGTTCATCGCGTTCGCCACGATCCTGCCCATGCTGGAGGCCGCCGATGCGTTCTGAGTGCGGAGGGAAAACGGGGACGAGGGCCGGTCGCCCGGCGTTCTCGTTGATCGAGTTCACCGCCGTCCTGGCGCTCATCGGCCTGCTGGCCGGGGCGGCCACGCTCGTGCTGCGGCCGATCATGGCCAAGGGCAAGCAGAACGCCGTCCGCGGCGAGATCGTGACGGTGAAGAATGCGATCGAATTGTTCTACACGTCGACCGGCCGGTACCCGACGAGCCAGGAGGGGCTGGACGTACTGACCAAGGGCACGGACGGTCACCCGGAGCAATACCTGTCGAAGGTGCCGACCGACCCGTGGGGCCGCCCGTACGCGTACGTCGAACCGGGCCGCGGCGGGCAGCCGTACGAGGTGATCTGCCTCGGCAAGGACGGCCGGGAGGGCGGGACCGGCGAGAACGCCGACCTCACCAGTGCCGACCTGAAGGAGCCGGCGGCGAAGTAGGGTCCGCACCGCGGACCACCGCCCGTCGTCGCGCGGGCCGAGCCGGTGCAAGGCGGTCCGCGGTGCGGACCCTACGGGAGGACCGCCATGCGAAGCGCCACCCGTCGTGTCCGCCGCCCAGCCGCGCAGGCGTTCACGCTGATCGAGATGGTCGCCGTGCTC
The DNA here is from genome assembly GCA_028288905.1 of Phycisphaerales bacterium. GTDB lineage: Bacteria > Planctomycetota > Phycisphaerae > Tepidisphaerales > Tepidisphaeraceae > Humisphaera. The sequence goes on from JAQGHJ010000613.1 coordinate 3,405, forward strand.
GCCCTGGCCGCCCTGCTGGCGACGGCCGCCACGGTGTCGCTCAAGGGGACCCGCCGAGACGCGGCCGTCGACGACGCCGCCGGGCGGTGGCGGGCGTACGACGCGGCGGCCCGCGACTTGGCCCGACAGTCCGGCCGGCCGGTGACGTTACGTATCCGAGCCGGCGGCGGCGGCACGGGCGACGCCGGCCCGGTTGCCCGGCGGTTGGATGCCGATGGCCGGGCCGACCTCGGGCCCCCGGTCGACCTGCCGGGCGGCCCGGACGGCGTGCGGGTCGATCGGGTGCTCACCCCGCCGGTCGGGGCCGATCCGGGGGCCGGCGTTTCGGCCGGCTCCGGCGGGGCGGTCGACGTGCCGGTGTCCGCCCGCGGGTTCGGCCCGTCATACGCCGTCCGGCTGGCCGGGCCTGGCGGCCGGACGCGGTGGCTGCTCGTCGCCGGGCTGACGGGCGAGGTCAGGACGGTGCCGGATGAGCAATACGTGCGAAACACGTTCCGACTCCTCGCCGGTGGCGAGGGCGGGGTTGGCGCCGCCGACCAGCCGTAGTGTGGCGCCTATCCTCCGGGCGGCCGCCCACCGACGGCCCGCCATGACGCTGATCGAGGTTATCGCCGGCCTCGGGCTGATGGCGTCCGTGCTCGCTCTCGTGTTCGCCGCCCGCCAGCAGGTGGCCCGGCAGCAGGTGCGGGCCGACCGCCGGCTGGCCGCCGTCGCCGCGGCCGACGCCCTGCTCGCCGACTGGACCCGCGACCCCCGCACGTTCCCGCGGTCCGGCAGCGGCGTCGTCCCCGGCCGGCCGGAACTGGCGTGGCGGACCCGAATCACGCCGAACCCCGCCGCGGCCGCTC
>JAQGHJ010000639.1 GCA_028288905.1 Phycisphaerales bacterium
CCGCCGCCCGCATCGTTCCCGACCCAATGACCCGCGCTACCCGCGGCGCTACCGCGACCCGCCGTCCGCGCCCGCACGTCGTCGAACCACGCCCGCGGCACGGTCCGCCCGCCGGCCGTCTCGCCGAGGCAGATCCACGGCTTCGACGCACCGTGGAAGTCGCTGCCGCCCGTCGGGAGCAGCCCGAGCCGGTCGGCCAGTCGGGTCAGGCGGTGGACGGCGTCCGCGTCGTGGCTGCTGTGGATCGTCTCCAGCCCCTCCATCCCCTGCTCGGCCAACTCGCAGACCAGCGCTCCGAGTTGGGCGAAGTCGCGGCGGCGGGTGTGGAAGGGGTGGGCGAGGGCGCATAGCCCGCCGGCGGCGCCGACCAGGGCCATCACCTCGTCGGCCGCCAGCGGGCTCGTGTCGACGTAGGCCGCCCCGCCTCCGCCGAGGTAGCGGTCGAACGCGTCGCGGGTGCTGACCGCGTGGCCGCGGCGGATTAGGACGGCGGCGAAGTGCGGCCGGCCGACGGACCCGAGCGGGCCGGCCTCCGCTTCGACCTCGGCCTTCGGCAGGTCTACGCCGACCCGCCGCAGGCGGTCGAGGATCAGGTCGGTCCGCTCCCGCCGACCGGCGGCCAAGCGTTCGGCAAGCCGCCGCATCGGCTCCGCCGCCGGGTCGAACCCGTACGCGAGCAGGTGCATCGTACCGGGGCGGGGGAAGGCGCAGGTCACCTCGATGCCCGGCATGAAGTCAATCCCCAGACGGCCCGCCTCGGCCGCGGCTTCGGGCAGGCCGTCGAGGGTGTCGTGGTCGGTGAGGCTGAAGCCCGACAACCCCGCGGCGCTGGCGAGGCGGGCCACCTCGGCCGGGGCGAACGACCCGTCGGACGCGGTCGAGTGGCAGTGAAGATCAACTTCGGGCGGGGCTGTCAATTCGCCATATGTTAGGATGCGGCCCGTGGCATGTCCTCTCGCTTCGGTCCCACCTTGCGGGGAGTGGGACTGACTGCAAACAAGAGCCCGGCGTCCGCCAAATGGCGGACGCCGGGCCTTTGATTTCACGGGATATCGGCCGAACCCATCTAGTTGCGGCCGTTCTCCGTCCGTGACCGCTCACGCCGTCCGGCGGCGCAGCTTCCGGGTCGCGATCATCCCAGCCATCGTCAGCCCGCCCAGCAGCGCGGCCGGCGGCAGCGGCACCGCGTTCGCGTTCAGGCTGCCGCTCACCTTCGCCCAGGCGATGTCGCTCGGCGACAGCGTGTAGGGGACCCCGTTCTCGTCGAGCCCGGTGAGGTAGTCGGGGTTCGGGTTGCCGTACTCGCCCTCCTCGGCCGCGTAGATCTTGTATGCCGCGACCGTGCTGTCGGCGACGCCGGCGAGGTAGTTGAAGGTGAGGGAGTGGGTGTCGACGGCGGCCGGGCCGTCCGTGTCGATCGTCGTGTACCCCTCTGCCACCGGGATCTGCCCGTGCGGGAGGAGCGCGGCGGCCTTGACGGCCGTCGTCGTGGCGGTCGGCTCGTTGAACAGCACTTGGATGAAGCCCGTCTCGAAGCCGAGGTCGGATCCGTCTTGCGCCAGGTAACGGGTGAGCGGAACGAAGCCAGACCCGTCGCCGAAGTTGAGCTGCACAAAGGCCGTCCCGGTGTAGTTCGGCCCGAAGCTGAACCCCGACACGCCGACGACCTCGGGGTCGTACTGGACGGAGATCGAACCGCCGGTCGGCTCGTCCGGATCGCAGATCAACTGCTGCTTCCGGATCGCCTTATTGGAGGACAAGGTGCCGCTCAGTCCCGACCCACCGGCCTTCTTGGCCAAGGCACCTTGGCTGACGTCGGCCGCGAAGCCGAGCCACCCGACGACCGCAACAATGACGAACGAGCGGATGCCGCTCATACGACCTCTTTCCCTGGTTGATGGCGATTCGAGACTTAGCGAGCGCGACGGCAGCATTGTGTAACCGACGCGGCCGATAACTCAAACGCAATTCGCCCCGTGCGGACGAACTGTACCACAACATTTGACGACGGGTCGCGGGCCGGGATTGGTGCAGTCGCGTGGCGCTACGGGTCCGAACTCATTTATAGGACTGGCTTTGGGTTCAGGAGGCGAAGGGAGGGGCGATCGTGACGGCCCCGGGCCTTGAATGACCTGAACAGGTCACTAAGCCCGTTTCTTCCGAAAGGAGAAGCCCTGATCCTTGGGAGCGTACGGAACGGTGGTGGCCCAGATGCGGAACGAGTCGGGACTCCGCAAGCGACACCGAGGTGGCGGGCCGAGTGGTGCCATCGGCTGCCGTACCCGCCTGCCCGTGGTCGATCGGAGGCTCCAACCGGCCCGTGGTCTATCCAAGGCGAGGCCACCCGTTAGGTCGCTCCCAGAAATCATGCAGGGGGCTGGCGCGATTGTGGTGCGGCCGGTCGCTACGTCATTTCGAGAATCGATATAGAAGTTCACCACGGGCAGCGGCGTACCACAGCCCAAGGCACCCACCACACCGTCTGCCACTCCCCTTCCGTCGATGCCGAACGAAGTGGTCGTCAGGGCGAGCGCGGCCCTTCGCCGGGACGTCCTCCTCGATCGCTACTGTGCCTCGGCCGGCAGGCGGAAGTCGGCGATGAATAGTTGGGTGGTGTTGTCGCTCGTCCGGCCCTTGGCGGACCACATGAGGTGCTTGCCGTCGGGCGAGAAGACGGGCAGGCCGTCGAACCCGGCGCAGTAGGTCACCCGGGTCTTGGCGGACCCGTCGTCCCGCATCAGGTACAGCTCGTAGTTGGCGTGGCCGTGGGCGCTCGTGGCGTAGATGAGGTGCTTCCCGTCGGGGTGCCAGTACGGCCCCCAGTTCACATTCGCGTCGTCGGTCAGCTGCCGCTCGGACGTGGTGCCGGTGACGTTTCCAGCCGGGTCGAAGGCGAGGTCGGCGACGTAGATCTGGAGCAGGTCGTTGCCCTTGCGGTCGCTTCGGTACACGAGCCGCTTGCCGTCGGGCGAGAAGAACGGCCCGCCGTCGTAGTGCGGGCTCTTGGTGATCTGCACCGGGTTCGACCCGTCGGCCCGCATCACCC
>JAQGHJ010000669.1 GCA_028288905.1 Phycisphaerales bacterium
GCCACGGGCACGATCGGCAGCGGGCTGACGAAGCTCGGGGCGGGCACGCTGACGCTGACCGGGACGAACACGTTCACCGGAACGGTTGCGATCAACGAGGGCGTGCTGGCGATCGGGCTTGCGGCCGACACGGCCGCCCAAGCCGCTACGCGTCTGGGGGCTGCCAACACCCCAATCACCCTCGCCGGCGGCACGCTCCGGTACGTGCCGGCGATTCGGTTCCCGTTCGATGCCGACGCGACGAACAAGCACGTGTTCACGCTGAGCGGCACCGGCGGGACGTTCGACACCCCCAGCGGCCAGTTCGAGATCGGCAACACGCTTGGGTCTCTCGTGGCGGCGGCCGGGGCGACGCTCACCAAGACCGGGTCCGGCACGCTCCGGGTGGCCAGCGCCAACGCCGGGTTCGACAACGGGGCGTTCGTGGTCCTCAACGCCGGCGTGATCGAGGCGGGGACCGCCACCACGTTCGGGACGTCGGCCCAGGTCACGGTCAACGGCGGTAACTTCGCCGCCGGCGCGAACTTCGGGAACCCCGTCGCGCTCGCCGGCGGGGCCCTCAGCCCCGCCAACGCGGACCGGGTGCTCCCGGGCGCGGTGTCGGTCGGCTCCGCCTCCAGCATATTCCTCAACGACTGGTACGGGGACACCGCCCGCAGCCTGACCCTGGGCGGGAAGGTGAGTGGGGCCGGCGGGCTGACGGTCGGCGTGTCCCGCGGCACCGCCGCGAACACGGCCCAGACCCTGTTCCTGACGAACGCGACGAACGACTTCTCCGGCCCGCTAACGATTCAGAAGAACCTGCGGGTGAACACGGCCGCAGCGGCAGGGATCGGGTCGACGATCGGGACGGCCCCGGTCACGCTGGCCGGCGGGCAGCTGTACCTAAAGGACAATGGCACCGGCAGCAACTTGACGCTGGCGTACGGGAACAATGTGGCCGTCGTCGCCCCGGCCGGCAACGGCACCACCGCCGGCACCGCCACGATCGACGTGAACCTGGCGTCCGGCACCACGACTCTCAACAATACATTCCGGCTCGGCACCCTGGCGATGGCGGCCCAGACGCTGAACGTGACCGGGGCGAACGGGTACGGGCTGGCGTTTAACGGGCTGACCACGCTGAGCGGGAACGCGACGTTCAACACGACGACCGCCCCGCTGTCGCTAGACGGCGGGGTGGCCGGGGCGTTCGGCGTGACCAAGACCGGTGCCGCCGGCCTCGCCCTCCGCGGGCTCGGCGACTACACGGGGGCGACGACGATCTCACTTGGCACCCTGACGGTCGGCGGAGCCGCCGGCCGGCTGACGAACACGTCGTCCCTGACGTTCGGCAACGGGGCCGGGCTCGTGGTCGACAACAACACGGCCGGCACGGTCGCCGACCGCGTCCGGGACGCCGCCCCGATCGCGATAACCAACGGGTCGATCGTCGTCAACTCCGAGGCGGCCACCGCGACGACGACCGATGAGACGGTCGGCGCGCTGACGATCGCCGGGGCGACGAACACGATCACGGTGAACCGGAACAACGCCGGGGCGATCGCCGCCCTGACGCTCGCGTCGATCGCCCGGGCGAACGCGGACGCGGCCGTCCGGTTCGCCGGCACCAGCCTCGGACAGGCCGGGATCACGAGCCGGATCATCATCGGTAACCAGGCAGACACGACCTTCATAGGCGGGTGGGCCACGGTCGGGACCGCCTTCGCCGCCTACTCGAACACGGTGGACAGCGGGTTCAAGCTCGGCGTGTACGCCGCCGCCCAGAGTGCCGACCCGACCGAGGACCAGTTTGTGTCCGGGGCGAACGTCGTGCTGACCGGGAACACGACGACCACGCTGGCCGGCAACCGGGCGATCAACTCGTTGTCGTTCGCCAACGCGGCCGCCGACACTCGGACGCTCGACCTCGGCGGGAACTCGCTGGTGCTGGAGGGCGGCGGGCTCAGCGCCAACGGCGGCGGGCCGGCCGTGCTGAACGGGGCCGCCCCCGGGGCCCTGACGGCCGGAACGACATCGGCCGCGACCGACCTGTTCGTCACGAACGACGCCGCCCTGTCGGTCGGGGCCGGCATCCGGAACAACGACGGCGGCGGGGCCGTCCGGGTGATCAAGGCCGGCACCGGCGTCCTGACGCTGGGCGGGGCCAGCACGTTCACCGGCGACTTCGTCCAAAACCAGGGGACGGTGTCGGTGGCGGATGTGGCGAACGCCGGGCTCGCGAGCAACCTCGGGGCCGGGTCGGCGATCCAACTCAGCGGGCAGGGGAACGTGACGACGTTCCGGTTCACCGGCCCGACCGACGCGACGAACCGCCCGCTGTCGGTCGGGACGCCCGGCAGCACGTTCGACGTGACGACGGCCGCCAGCACGCTGACCCTGAGCGGCCCCGTGACGGTCGCCGGGCCGTTCACTAAGGTCGGGACCGGCACGCTCGCCCTCGGCGGGACGGCGACGTTCGGCGGCGGGGACGTGAACGTCGGGCTGAACGGGGTCGGCGGGACGCTTGCCGCCGCCGCCGGCAGCACCGTGACCCTCGGCAGCGGCTCGGCGACGAACCTGAACATCGGCAGTCGCAACAACGGGGTGAACACCCCGGCCAGCGGGACCGTCGACGCGACGGCCGCGGCCGGGCTCACGGTCAACGTGGCCAACGTGCGGGTGGAGGTCGACTTCGGGACACAGCAGAACGGTGTCATGACCGGGGCCCTACGGCTGCCGACCGTGGGGTCGGCCGTCAACTCGATCACCGCCACGAGCGCCGTCACGCTCGGGAGCAGCCCGCAGGAGGGGAACACCACGACGACGGCCACCCTTGCCCTGGGTGGCGGGACGACGACGATCACCACTCCGACCCTGACCGTCGGCGGGACCAAGTCGAACGGCCTGCTTAACATCGGGGCCGGCGGCACCCTGACCCTGAACAACGGCGGGACGAACCGCACCGCCCTGACGGTCGGGTCGAACCCGGTCGACACCGGCTCCACGCCGGTCTCGACTGCCACCCTCGCCGGCGGCACGCTGACGGCGAACCTGGGGGCCGTCCTGGTCGGGAACAAGTCCGGCGGCGGGAACGCCGGCCGGGCGACCGGGACCCTGAACCTCGGGTCGGCCGCCGGGACGAACGTCAACATCGCCGTAACGTCCGGCAGCGCCGTCCGGGCCGGCATCCTCGACCTGGCATCGGGCAACACCCAGCCGACGAGTTCCCAGGGCAATGGCACGGTCGTCATAGGCGGCGGGACGGTGTCGATCAGTTCGACCGACACGGCGTCGTCGGCCGTAGTGCTCGGCAACTTCACGTCCGCGCTGGCGATCACCGGGACGACGTCGACCGCCACCCCGCCGGTCTTCACCCCGGCCAACAACGCCGTCACCGGCACGCTGACCATCTCCGGCGGGGCCGTGACGATCAGCTCCGGCGGGACGGCCAACGCGATCGTCATGGGGGCTCGCAGCACGTCCGGGACCGGGTCGTTCACCGGGACCAACGCCTCGACCGGGACGTTGAACCTGTCCGGCGGGTCGCTGACCGTGAACAACGCGATCACCGGTAACAACAACGCCGCCAACTTCCAGACGAGCAACCTGAACCTGTCCGGCGGGCTGCTGAACATGCAGGGCAAGAACGTCAGCAGCATCACCACCTTCAACTTCACCGGCGGCACCCTGCGGAACCTCGGGACCCTGAACCAGGGGCTGACCCAGACCGGGGCGACCAGCCTGCTGGAGGTGACGGCCGCCGACCCGCTGGCGACCGCCACGATCTCCGGGAACTACGCCGTGGCGGCCGGGGCGGCGAGCGTGGCCGACGGCAAGTCGCTGAGCATCGCCGGCAACCTCGCCCTGGACCCGTCGGTCGGCGGGACGCTCGGCGTCACGCTGAACGGGACGGCGAACGGCAAGTACGCGGCCACCGGCACCGTCGGGCTGACGAGCACGACGAGCGACGTGCTTTCCCTGAGCGCCCCAGCCGGCGTCGCGACGTCGACGGCGTACGTGATCGCCACGCACGCCGGGTACGCGGCCGGCAGCGACACGGACTTCGAGCAGGTGCTGGTGAACGGGCTCACCGCCCAGGGCGACCCCCTGTTAGCCAACTACGTGTCCGTCGCGTACAACCCGACGAACATCACGGTGACGGTGAACAACGTGGCCGCGGTGCCGGAGCCGACCGCGGTCGGTGCCGCCGGGCTGGCCGCCGCCGGGCTGCTCGCCCGCCGTCGCCGCCGCCGGACGGCCTGACCTGTTGCCGCCGGGCGAACGACGGGGCGGGGCCGCGGTCTTAGGGCCGCGGGCCCGCCCCGCTGCCGTTCCCGGGGCGAGCGTGGGCGATGCGGCCGAGTACCTCTCTGATGCGCGCGGTCTGGCCGACGGTTACACAGCCCGGTTGACGGCGTCCGATCCGGGTGGAACGGCCATGTACTCATCCCGTGCCAGCGTGCGCGGACGAGATCTGCCGCCGCGACGGCACGGGCATGAGTTCAGGCCTGTGCCACTCGGATCGCCTCAACCCGTTTCGGACATCCTCAGCCGCTCAATTCATGGTGGCCGGGCGGGGACGCTGTTCCAAATACTGACGGAGATACATCCCGCGGCAGCATCACCGTGATCGCCTCGCCCCGTGCTCGCGGAGAAGGGTGCGGCAACGCCCCAGACGGAAGCCGCCGGACTGGCTCAAGAGTTCCAATTGCGAACGTGACCGTTGGCACGTGGTTGCCGTCGCGTGAGGATGGGTGTCTGCGTCGGCCGAAGGGGTACGTAGAGCCGCCGCGGTCGCCCTTGGTGGGGCGGACGGCACCACGCAGTACCTTTGTGGGGTGATCAGGCGGCGGCGGGACGCGTCCGGGGATGGGTTCCGGCGAGAAACAGTGAAGACGCCGATTAGAGCGGTTCCGGGAACCGCTTTGCGCGCCGGGCATCCAGAACCTGCTTCGACCCAATTTAAAAGGCGTGGGGCGGGTCGCCATTCGGCAACCCGCCCCGAGGGCTTGTCGAGCCAAACCAGGGTCGCTCAGCGGCGGCGGCGAAGCAGCAAGCCGGCGGCGGACAGTCCCAGCACCGACAATACGGCCGGCTCCGGCACGGGGACGACCTCGCCGGTGCCGAGGATCTGGCCGGTGCCGAGCAGCGTGGTGCCGGCGTCGCTGTAGAACCGGACGAGCCCGAGCTGGCCGGAAGTCAGGCCGGTCGAGTCGGACCCGAACCGGAGTTGGTCGACTCCGCCGCCGGCCGTCGCGTTGCCGGTCCAGTTGTAGACGTTCAGGGCCGTGCCGGTCCACGTCGCCCCGCTGCTGTTGGCGAACGCCAACACGCTGCTGCCGTTGCCGAGGTCGAGGGTCGCGGTGCCGGCCCCCACCGTAAGGACGCCCACCGTTTCGCTGAACCCGGCCGTGTTGAACGTGCCGCCGGTGGTGGTCAGGGCGGCGGCGTTGTTGATCTGGTTGCCGGTGCCGAGCAGTACCGTGGCCGCGGTGATGGTCAGCCCGCTCGTGGCGGGGAGGGCTTGGCCGGTGGTGTTGTTAAGCAGGAACGTGCCGGCGCTGACCGTCGTCGCCCCGGTCCGGCTGTCGGTGCCGGCCTGCGTGAACGTACCCGTCCCCGCCTTGGTGAACGTGCCGGCGCCAGCGATCGTGCCGCTAAACGCCGTGTTGGCCGTGTTGGTCGCGCTGCCGATCGTGATGTTGGCCGCGTTGATGACCGCGCCGGACCCCGCGAGGGACCCGAAACTGTCGTTGACGCCGTTCATGTCGAACGTGCCGGTGCCGGCGATCGTCAGCGTCGAGGACGTGCTGAACCCGGCGGACGAGGTGCCGAACTTCAGCGTCCCCTGGGTGATGTTGACCGGCCCGGTGTTCGCCCACTCGCCAAAGAACACGGTGGTCGTGGTGGTGGTGGTGGACGTCGCGTTGACCGTGTTCATGGTCAGCGTGCCCGTGCCGACCTTTGTGACGCCGCCCGCGCCGTTGATCCGGCCGGCGTAGCTCGTGCTGGTGTTATCGTTCCCGAACGTGAACACCTTACCGGTGGCGACGGTGATGGTGCCGACGGTTGTCGCGGAGGTCACCGGGTTGCCCCCCGTCACGCTTTGCGATGTGCCGCTGAGGTTCGCCGCCGTCAGGTTCTCGTTCAACGTCAGGGTGCTGCTGTTGACGACGACGGCCGCGTTCTGGAATGTGGTCGCGTTGCTGGCGCTGCTCAGCGTGACGCTGCCGCTGCTATTGCCGTATCCCGTACTCGTGGTCGTGAGGTTCCGGCCCTGTACGGTCAGCGCGCCGCCGTTGCTCGTGACGGGCGATGGGACGACGACGGCGCCCCCGCCCCCGCCTTCGAACGTGCCGCCGTTGGCTCCGATGGTAATGCCGCGGTTGGCGTTCAAGGTGACGTTCAGGCTCGCCCCGATCGCCCCGCCGTTCAGGGTGATCCCGTCGGTCAGTAGTGACGTGGGGTCGGCACCGAACGCGTTCTCGGCGACGGTCACGTCCGTCGACGTGCTTGCCGCACCCACCCGGTACAACCCTTGAAGCACGACGAGTTTTTGGAACGACGTGTTCGCCACCCCCGCGCCCTGGTACCTGAACTCGTCCAACCCGGTCTTGGTCAGCGTCCCAACGCCGGCAGTGGTCGTCCCACCGGTGCCGGTCAGCGTGCCGGAGTACAGGTTGGGGATGGATGCCGTAGTGCCGTCGTCGGTGCCGATTGTGCCCCCGGCGGCCGTCACCTCGACGCCCCTTGACGAGGGGATGACGAAACTCGTTCCCGATCCGACGGTGCTGAAAAATGTCCCGCCGTCCAGCACGACCTTGCCCGTGCCGAGGAGCCGGCCCGAACTGCCCACATTTACCCGGGCGGCACTGCCCGCGCCGGTGCCGATTGTGAATGTCCCGGTGCCGGTATCGATCGTGTCTGTCGTGGCGGCCGTGTTGGTGACGCCGAACGTGAACGCCCCGTCCTTGACGAGCACCGAGGCCGCTACTTGGGCACCGTTAACGGTGACCGTGTACGCGCCGGTCGCGTCGCTGCCCGCCGCGAACACGGCCGAGTCACCGCTCACCCACGTCGTTGGCGGACCCGTTCCGTCGGCGGCGAGATTCCAGTTCGCCGTCGTACCGGTATCCCAAACGCCCAAGGGGGCCGTCCCGGCACCGGCCAAAATGCCGTTGGGGTCCCAGTACTTCGTGTCGGCGGACGCGGGACGAACACCCAGGCCTAGGGCGGGTAAAGCCGCCGCGACGGCCAGCAGCAGTGCGTTGGTACGGATAATCATTTTGCCCTCGGGATGGCTGGTTCTCAGGATCGTTTGTTCACGCCGAAACGGCTTGCCCCGGGCACCCGGGCGAGTGTTCGGCGCGTTCGAGCGACCGGCGTACATGCGGCTTGCATCGTAATAACCCAACACCGACTTGTATCCGATGTCCGGACGGATGCAAAAGGATTTTGGGCCGCCTAGCACTTTGGCGACGTTTTCAACGGCAATTTTCCCCGTCCCGCAATGTCTCTTCTATTTTGATCGTTCGCTCTTGCCCAGTGCCCCGCGGGTGACGAGTTACAGGCCTGCCTCCGAGTCACGGAATTTCGAAAGTCGGGTGTGCGTCGCGTACGACGGGGTGGTCGAGGCGTAGTCACCTGCTCGGCCTGCTGTCTGCGACGCGGTCCTTTCGACAACGACGCCGCTTTGGCAAACTATGACTTGTCACACGCCGGGCCGGCCGTCCAGCCCCGCGCTCGAAGCCCACCTCTCGTCCCGAAGGCGAACCATGAACCGTAAGCTCCGCTCCTTCGCCGCCGCCCTGACCCTCGCGGTCGTCGGCGGCGTCTGCACCTCTCGCGTCGCCTCGGCCGAAGACGCCGCGGCCAAGCCGGCGGCGGGCGCCAAGCCGATCAAGGCCCTGCTCGTCACCGGCGGGTGCTGCCACGACTACGCCAAGCAGACCGTCATCCTCCAGCAGGGGATCGCGGCCCGGGCGGCCGTCGAGTTCACCGTCTGCCACGAGGGCGACGGCAAGACGAGCCAACGGCACTCCGTGTACGAGAAGCCGGACTGGTGGAAGGGGTACGACGTCGTCATCCACGACGAGTGCTCGGCCGACGTGAAGGACGCGGCGTTCATCGACGGCATCCTCAAGGCCCACAAGGAGGGCGTGCCGGCCGTCGTCCTGCACTGCGCGATGCACAACTACCGCGGCGAGGGGTTCGACAAGAAGGACACCGCCTGGTTCCGGTTCACCGGGCTGGCCACGACCGGGCACGGCGCGCAGCTGCCGATCTCGATCGCGTTCACGGATAAGGAGAGCCCGATCACCCAGGGCCTGGGCGACTGGAAGACCGTCAACGAGGAGCTCTACAACAACGTGCTCGGCAAGCTGGCCGACACGGCCAAGCCGCTGGCCCGGGGCAAGCAGACGCGGACGGTCTACCCGAAGAAGGACGGCAAGGAGGACAAGACGCAGCCGGGCAAGGAGACGACCGACGAGACGATCGTCGCCTGGACGAACGAGTACGAGGGCAAGACGAAGGTGTTCGCGACGACGATCGGGCACAACAACGACACGGTGGCCGACGCCCGGTACCTGAACCTCGTCACCCGCGGGCTGCTCTGGAGCGTCGGGAAGCTCGACGACGCGCACTTCAAGGCGAGCGACGCGAACGTGGACGTGAAGGCGGTGAAGCCGGACCCGGTGAAGAACACCGAGCCGGCGAAGAAGGCCGACGCCGGCGGCGGGCCAGCCTTCCAACCGGTCGGGCTCGACGGCAAGTGCTGCGGGGCCGAGTGACGGGAGGCGGCACCCCGCGTGTCGCCCGTGCCGTTTCCGCCGGGTCCGCCTCCCTTGTGGCATGGGCGTCCCGCCCATGCTCGGGTTGGCCGGCACCGTCGGTTATGAAGGTGCCGAGGACAGCGTGATGGGCCGTCGGTTCGGGTGCGACAGGTCGCGATACCACGAGACGTGTGCGGGCCTGACGTTTGGCAAAGGTCTTGGGCTACCGCGACCTGTGGTACCTGTCGAGCGACCCTCGTCCGCCGACACAGCCGTCGGTAAGTCCCACGGTCGGACGGGCAGGGACAGTCGTGCCACCCGGCCGGGACGGACACCCGATACACCACATTGGACGCATATCTAAAACGCGGCGAGGGCCCCGGCAAATGCCGGTGC
>JAQGHJ010000695.1 GCA_028288905.1 Phycisphaerales bacterium
CGCGAAGATCGAGAACGCCAGGCTGAGCGTCCAGAAGAGCAACAGCCGGGGCACGACGCCCTCGGTGAACCCGTACGAGTGCAGGCCGATGCCCAACTCGTTGGTGCCGAACCAGCTCCAGGCCGTCACGATGTTCCCGAGGATCGCCATCGACATGATGCCGTGGTCCCGCGCCAGCCCGCCCCACCGGGCGTGCAGCACGACGGCCACCCACAGCACGATCAGGACGGCCCCGTTCTCCTTCGAGTCCCAGCCCCAGAACCGGCCCCAGGACTGGTCGGCCCAGATGCCGCCGAGGATCGTCCCGACGAAGCTCAGCAGCATCGCGAAGCACAGGACGCCGTACACCATTTTCGACATCGTCTTGCGGGTGTCCCGGTCGGCGAACCCGCGGGTGAACACCCCGCCGACCACGTACACGATCGCCAGCACGCCGGCCAGGAACACCGCCGCGTACCCCATCGTGATCATCACGACGTGCGTCGCGAGCCAGAAGTTGGTGTCGAGCACCGCCTGGAGCTGGGCCATCGTGTCGCCCTCGGCCCGGTTGACCGCGTCCCCGAACGCGATGCCGCCGGCCACCAGCAGTGACCCGAACCCCAGCAGCGCCGCCGCCGCCATCGGCAGCCCGTTCCGGAACACGCGTTCCAGCACGATGCAGGTCGCGACGGCCGCCCAGGCGATGAACACGGCCGACGAGTACAGGTTCGTCACCGGCGGCCGGCCGCTGATGTAGATCCGCGAGACGAGCCCGAACGTGTGCACGGCAAAGCTCACCAGCAGCACCACCATCGCCGCCCGCGCGAGCGGCTTGCGGAACCCGAGCCACGAGAACGCCGTCAGCACGAACACGAAGATGTACAGCCCCCAGCTCACCCAGAACGGGGCGAACCGGTTGTAGAAGCTCTCGAACTCGGCCTTGTTCTCCAGCCGCGGGGCGGCGGTGGCGAGCGCCACCTTGTAGCCGGCGACGGCCGTGTTGAACGCGTCCGGCTGGTTGTCGCGGTACGTCCGGATGGTGGCGACGAACGCGTCGAACGCCGGGATGGTCTGGCCCGCTTTAGTCGCCTCGGCGGCGTCGCCGAGCGACCGCCACTTCTCCCCGGTCGCCAGCGGCGGGACGGCCAGCAACTCGCCGATCGCCGGCAGCCGCTGGTACAGGCTCAGGTGGTTGCCCAGCTCGTTCAGCTTCTGCTCGTACAAATCGAGGGACGCCGGGTTCGCCTTCCGCTTGGCGGTGATCCGCTCGCTCTCGGCCTGCAGCCGCTCGATGCCGGGGTTGAGCCGGGCGGTGTTGACGAACGCGTCGAAGTTCGCCCGCTGGGCGTCGACCACGTCGGCCGCCCCCATCATCTTGAACGCCACCGTCCGGGCGACCGGGCTCACGACCACGCTGACCATCTTCACCGGGCCCTGCCCGCCCGAGCCAGGGCCGCTCAGCTCGACCAGCTGGCCGTCGTAGAACTGCCCGGGGTTCGGGCCGGCCACCTTCACGGGCTTGAGCAGCTTCGGCAGGTCGGCGGCGGCCGACGGCGGCAGCCCGACCTGCTGCTCCCACCGGTTCACGTTCGCCAGCAGCAGGTCGCCCTGCGGCGACATGTCGGTGACGGCGACGGCCGCCACCCGCCCGGTCCCGCCGCCGACGGCGAACGCCGCCACCTGCCGCATCCCCTGCACCGGCTGCACGCCGCGGGTGTCCATCGGCTCCCACCCGGGCGGCGGGGCGACGTCCACCGGGGCCGGCAGCACCTGCTCGATCGAGAACAGCTTCTCCTCGACCGGCAGCCCGAGCAGCCCCTTCACCTGCGGCTCGTCGATCCGGATCACCTTGTAGGTCTTGGTCGCCGGGGTGGCCGACACGACGTCCGCCAGCCACTTGACCGCCTGCACCCGCGTCTCGGTCGGCTTGCCGGTGACCGGGTCCTTGCCGTCGAGGACGAACGTCTCCTTGCCGCTGATCACCTTCAGAGCGTTGCGGGCGACGCTGTCGAGCGGCATCTCCCGCCCGTCGAAGTTCACCGGCAGCGTGCCCCAGGCGGCCAAGTCGAACTTCCCGCCCCCGGTGTCGCGGGGCAGGACGTGGGCGACGACGTAGTAAGCGGCAAGCAGGCCGACGCCGATCGCAGGGCCGTACCGACCCTTCCAAGTGGACTCGTCATTCCGCCCGGAAATGGCGAAGCGGAACAGCCCGGCACCCGGGATCAAGTGTCCCAACAAGTGATCTGTGACGCTCGCAAACGTGCGTCTCGGCGTGATCGTGTATCCGCCGCGTGCATCGACCGGGACAGGCCGCAGCCCCCGACGTTGCGGACGCTCGGACTCCGCCGGCAGGGGTGCCGCCAGTCGTGCCGCCGCAGTCTTCTTCTGCTTCCGCAGGAACCCGACGAGGTGCATCACGAAGTGGATCAGCATCCCGACCCCGCCGACGGCGCACGCGAGGTACGGCATCAGCCAGCCCGGGTTGCGGACGACCTGGAGCGTCGTCGCCTTCGGGTTCTCCGGGTCGAACCCGCTCTGGAACAGCGTGTCCCCGGCGTACCGGAGCGGCTGGTTCATCCGGATCGTCACCTCGCGGTCGACGCCGGCGGCCGGGTCCTTCAGCCGGACGTGGGCGGCGAAGTTCTTCGCCTTGTCCGTCCCCTGGTGCACCTCGTGCGTGAAGTCCAGCAGCGTGACGCTGTACGGCTTGTAGTGTCGGGTGAACCGCAGCGCCAGCCCGTACGTCTTGCCGTCGACGACGACCGCCTGCGGCTTGGCGAGGCCGGTCGACACCATGTACGTGCCGACCGGCTGCCCGCCCTTGGTCAGCGTGACGTACGCCGACGGCATGTTCACCTTGCTCGAGTCCTGGCCGGTCCCGGTGAAGACGCGGAGCGAGACGGCGTCCATGAGCAGCCCGGCCCCGGCCGTCGCCCGGGCCGCCGCCGCCCCGGGCGACCGGTCCGGCAGCGTCGAGTTCGGCAGGTACTCGTCAACCTTGATCTCGAACGGCAGCCGGGCGTCCGCTACCGTCGCCCCGGACTGCTCGATCCGGCCGTGCGGGACCGCGACGACCGCGTCGTGGTCGGCCGGCGTCGTGTCGAGCACGACCAACTCCGGGTGCCGGATGTCGTGGACCCAGTCCTGGGTCTGCCCCTCGACGAGGTTCAGCTGGCTCTCGACCGCAAACCGGGCGGTGACCAACTCGCCGAGCAAGATCAGGATCAAGCCGAAGTGGATGACGATTACGCCCGTCCGCTTGCGGTGCAGCCACCCGGTCAGGGCCAGGGCGGCCGCGGCGACGGCGCTGGTGAGCAGGATGAGCGGCAGGGCGGGGTTGAGCTGCGCCCGCCACGTCAGCCACCCGGCCAGGGCGACGAGCGGGACGAGCAGCAAATCGCCGCGGACGACCTTGAACCGCAGGGCGTGGGCGGCCAGCAGGTTGACGAGGATCGCGACGATCAGCGAGTACCCGCCGAGGAACATGTACCCGTACCGCGACGAGAGCTGCCACGCCTCCGGCAAAAACGGGAAGTGGTCGTTCAGCGGCATGAACGCGAACCAGCAGTGGAAGAACTGCCGCTGGACGGCGAAGTTGTCCTGCGTCCGCTGGGCGAGCGTGCCGACGTACACCAGGAGCATGGTCGCCAGCAGCAGCCCGACCGTGATCCGGAGGGAGGCGAGCGGGGTGAGGAGCTTCTTCAGGAGCGGGTTCAAGGGGGACGACCTCTTCTCTCTGGCGGACGGTGGGGAAGACATCCCCGTGGCACGGGTTTGCAACCCGTGCGGTGCGGAACTCAACGGCGCGAGCCGGTGGCAAGACGCCCGCCCTGACCGGCCGTCAGGGCATGGCGCACGGGTTGCAAACCCGTGCCACGGGGAGAAGGCGCGGGCCCCTCACCCGCCGAACGACACGGTCGTCAGCATCTTGTCGAACTTCGCCTTCTGGGCCCCGACGAGCGACGCCTCGCCGATAATCTTGATGTAGTACGTCGCCCCCGGCCGCTCGGCCACGACCTGCACCTGCCGCTTGGTCGGGGCGGCCTCGGGGCCGGCGAGGTCGAACAGCATCGCGTCCGTCCCGCCGACCTTCACCTTCGGGACGGCCTTCTCGTCGAACGTCGCCACCGGGGGCAGGCCGACCTGCCCGCGCCAGCGGTTGACGTTCTCGAGCATGCCGCCGGCCGGGCCGTTGAGCTTGGTGACGATCACCTCGGCCGACTTGCCGGCGTCGCCGGCGACGAGCAGGGTGACGAGCCGCATCATTCGCGGCTTCGGGTCCTGCTTCCAGTCGGCCGGGGCGGTGAACTTGACGTCATCGGCCGTCACGACCCGGTCCCCGCCGGCGTCCGCCATTGGGCCGGCAGGGGCCGCCGTGCCGGCGGGGGCCGCCGCCCCACCGGGCGACGAAGGGGCCGGGGCCGGGTTCGGCGGGGTGCTGGCGGTCGGGACGGACGTGGTCGGGGCGGCGGCCGACATCGGGCCGGCCCCGGCCGCGTCC
>JAQGHJ010000729.1 GCA_028288905.1 Phycisphaerales bacterium
GGCCGACCGACGCGGCGATCGGCTTCGTCGCGACGCCGGTGACGTGGTAGGTGCCGATCGACAGCAGGGCGTTGACGACGACCTGGCACGTTAGGGCGAGCAGGTCGCCGGCCAGCGTCCCGAGCACCCGGTTGCCGACGTACGTGAGCCCGCCGGCGACCAGCACCGTGTAGACCCAGCCCGGGACCCGCGACAGCCCGGGGGCGGCCGCCAGCCCGGGCTTGAGCACGGACATCAGGGCGATCGTCGCGGCGACCACGCCGGCGATCGTGGTCAGGCTGCCGAGGTCGACGGTCTGCGGGGGCATGCGCTGTCTCCGGGAAGGGGCGGGGGTGACGGGAGCGCGGGGCTCGCGCCCCGGGCTCGGGCGGCCGGCTACGCGTCCCCGTCACCCGGGGCCGGCGGGCCGTCGTCCGGGACCTCGACGAGGTAGCCCGTCTCGACCATCTCCCGCACGACGACGGCCTCGCAGCGGAGGCAGTACCGCCAGCCGCGGCGGCGGCGGGGGTGCCCGCACCGCTCGCAGGTGCCGGGCTTCGTTTGAGTTGTCGGGGCGGGCGAGGTCACCAGAGGGGCGAGACGGTCGTGTGGCCGAGCCAGACCGGAAGGCCGGCGGCGGTCGGCTTCGTGGTGCCGCCGGGAACGCGGACGCGGCCCTCACGGCGGTTACCATCGGGCAGTTTGGCACCGGGCAGGCCTCCGCGGCCCGACGGTTCGGCTCGACGGCCGATGATTCGTTGCTTGCGGGGCACGGGAAGGGCGGCGGGGCGTCAGTTCACGCCGAGGCGGTCCATCAGCTTCGACACGGACACGCCCCGGCGGCGGAGGCGGTCGATCCCGCCGGCGATCCGGCGGGAGACCGCCGACTGGGTGATGCCCAGCCGGACGGCGACCAGTTCCTGAGGGATGACGGTGTTGCCCGGCCCGAGCCGGGCCATCATGGCCTCGCGCTGGCGGCGGGTCAGGTGGCCGAGGTAGGCGGCCGGATCGTCGGTGGCGGGTGCGGTCAACAAAGCGTGTCCCTCTACAAACAGGGGGACAGGGATGCGGTTATGAGCTTTTCTTAATCTACGAGTCGAGAAGCTGCCCGCAGGTCGGGCAGTAATCGTGCCCCCGTACGCGGAGTTCCGGGCAGACGTGGGTGGGGGACGTGATGAACCCGCCCTTGCAGCCGGGCAGGGTCGGCGTGCGGAGATTCGGCCGGGGCCGGTGCCGGCGGCGTACCTCGCGGAGCCCGGCTGCGGCGGCGTCGGCGGCGGTCCGGGGCGCCAGGTACTGCGGCTCGTCGGGGGTGGCCGGCTCCGGCCGCTCGAAGAACTGCGGCCAGACCGCCCGGGCCAGCCACTCGGCTTCCCAGAACACGGACAGGGCCAGCACGACGGCCACCGGGTCGCCGCGAACCTCCGGCGCAACCCACCCGGCCTGGTCCAGCGTCTCGTCCAGGGCCGCGAAGGTCCGGAACCCGACGACAACGGCCGCCAGCCAATCGGCCATGACGCGGCCGTTCCGCCGGGCCCGCCCGGCCTCGATCTGGCGGACCAGGTCGTCGTCCCCGAGGTCGTCGAGCGGGACGGGCGGGGAGAACTCCGGAGGCGCGTACCCGCCGGCGGCGGGGCCGGCGTTCAGGGTGCGCGCGATCTCGGCGGCCTGCTCGAGCGGAGTCATGCCGCGGCCGCCCGAACGCGCGAGGAGAGCCCGTGCCATAGTCGCCACCTGCGTGAGTTGTGACCCCAGGAGTCGGCCCGGCCCGTGTGATGCCCGCACCACGGGGGAGGCCGCTACCGGATTATACATGACGCTGGCCGGATTTGTTCGTGCCTAGCCTTCCACCGGCGCAGGCGAAGGCCGCCCGGGTGGGACCCGGGCGGCCGCGACGAAGGCCTCTTGTCGTGGCAGGCGACGGCCCGGGCCGATCACGCGCTGATCGAAAACGCCACCTCCGCGTCGCGGCGTGACCCCCCGCCGTTGTCGACCGACGCGGTGGGCGTGATCCGGAACCTCACTTGGTCCCCGGACACGGGGGTGTACGCCGACGTGATCGTCAGGCTCTGTAGTTCCCACGCGTTGGTCACCGGATCCTGGGCGAAGTCCGAGGTGCTCCAGTACCCGCCGGCGTACAGGGTGCCGCTCGGGTCGACGGCCGCCCAGGCTTCGATGTCCGGACCGCCGCCGACGATGATCTTGATGTTCAGGCTGGCGCCGCCGGACCCGCCGCCGGCCGCCGACAGCGACAGTTCGCCCACCTGGAACGTCACGCCGCCGCCGGGCGCCGCGGCCGCGCCGCCGACCGTGTAGACATCCGTGTTGCCCGACGCGAGGGCGTGCGCGGTCCCGGTCAGGCCCTCGGCCGTCGCCGTCGCCGCGACCGCGAAGTCGGTCGCGCCGACGCTGACCGTCAGGCCGCTGGCGGCGTCGCTGCTGCCCGACGCCGGCCCGCCGACCAGCCCGGCATCCGTGCTGCCGGCCGACAGGTTCGGGGACACGTAGAGTCGGCCGGAGTCCTCACTGATGCCGGCGTACGCGGTGGCGCTCCCGAGTTCTGTCGTCGACGTAGACCCGGTGACGACCGCGGTCCTGGCGACCCCCGACGTATCGCTCGCGATCGCCGCGGACGCCAGTCCGTCGTCCGCGTAGCCGCCGGCCGACGTACTAACGTGGCCGTCCGCGATCGACCCGGAACCGCCCGTGTAAGGGTTCGCGAACGCCTCCCCGTTCGCGGCCGACCCGTAGAACCCGGCCGCCGGCTGGCTCGCGGCACCCGCCAGTGTGAAGTCCGTGTCCCCCGCGACCCCGCCGAGCGCGAACCCGAGCGACCCGGACGCCCCGGTCCCGCCCAGGACGTCGGACGAGGCGGACACGCTCCCGTACGCGTCGTGTGCGGCCGACCCCGGGGCACCGGACTCCTGGACGGACACCGTTCCGCCCCCGCCGTTCTGGACGTCGACCCAAGCGTCCGCGCCCGACGACCCGTTCGTGTCGGCGTCGGACCCGGCCGTCCCGCCGGCGTCGGCGTGCTGCTGCGCCGGCGGCGGGTCGCCGTTCGGATCCGTCGCGTTCGTCTGCAGGTCGGCCGCCAGGTTCACGCTGACCGGCAAAGACGAGACGGACGAGTCGAGGGACGCGGCGGCCGTGACGTGGACGGAGGACGAGTCCGTGTTCGACGCGTCGACCGCGGCGCTGACCGTCTTCGCCGCCGAGTCCGACGACGCCAGCACGCCGGCATCGTTCACCGGGTTGAGCAGGGAGGGCGCGTAGTTGGCAACGGTCGTCGAGACGGCCGTGTGCGGCGTGTTGGCCGAGTCGCCGTTGTAGAAGGTGCCGCCGGTGGGCAGGGTGCCGGTCGCGGTAGACGTGACGAGCTCGCTGGCCTCCGTCCCGCCCGTCGTGTACGTCGCGGTCCCGGTCGACGCGGTGGCTTGGCCGCCGACCGACACGTCGACGGCCGCGCCGAACCCGGTGGCGTGCCCGTTCGCCGTCCCCCCGCCGCTGCCGCTAGGACCCCCCTCGAAGGACGCGGTGGCTGCCAGGGTAGTGGACGTGATCACGGACCCGGCGGTGCCGAGCCCGCTGCCCAAGGCGCTGGAGAACGCCACGGACGCCTGAAACCCGGCGGGACCGTCGCCGGCGCTGGCCGAGCCGTTCCCCACGCCCGCGAGGCTGCCGGCTGCGTTGTAGCCCGTGCCGCTGACGCCGGCGTTCGCGCTCGCGTCGCCACCCGGGTCGCTGGCGGCCGCGACCGCGTTCGCGTACTGGCCCGACACGGGGTCGGACCCGCCGGCATACCCGTGTGCGCTGCCGGTCCCGCTGCCAACGGCGGAAGCATCAGCGATCTCGGCGAACGCATGGCCCTGGGCGACATATCCTCCCCCGGAGGCGGTCACGGACACCCCGTCCGGGTCGCTCTGGGCGGCGCCGTCCCCGGGCGCGTCGGCGAAGCCGGAGTAGCTCCAAGCAGCGAGCCGGCGGGGCTCCAGGCGCTCGACTGCGGCGGCCGCCGCCCGGCCGACCGGGCCGGCCGACCGGCACGGACGTGCCACCCGGCGGGCGGACCGGCGGGCGGGGGCGGCGGGGGCAGAATCGGAGCGTGAGTGGTGCAAAGCCATTCCGTAGCTCATGAGACCCTCCTGGCGTGGGCGCAGCGGCGGCGGGGACACCGGAGGTGCCCGAGGTCGCGGACCGTGTTGCGCGGGGACAGAAACCCTCCCGTACCGACCGGCCGTCTAAGGCCGGCCCCGACGGGCCGCAGAGGATTGTAACCAGCCTCGTCCGACCTGGGTCAATCACTAAATGCTAGGATTGTGGTCAACTTGCCAAAACTTAATCTAACGTGCTACATGCTGGCTGCGCCCAGTGCCGTAGCTCGCTGGCCGGGACGATCGGCCTAGGTTCACGCGACCGGGACGTCACCGGCCCGGGCCTCCTGGTGGCCCTCCGCCTCGACCAGCCGGCGGGACGCCAGTCGCTGCAGGTACGCCAGACGCCAGCCTGGCAGGGTACGGCAGTCCCGTCGTCTGAACCGTCTTCCGACTTGAGATGATGCCGAGCGCCCGTTGCGTCGGGGGGCGGCGAGGAACGGCTCCCGGGCGTGGGGACTTGGCGGCGGACGACCTCCTTCCACCGCTTCCGGAGATCGGCCTGGATCCGGACGGACCGCCCGGACGGCGAGAGTTCCGCGCGCAAGAGAAGCCCGGCGGTGGCGGCCGTCGTGTCCATACCTACTCCGTTGTCGAAATGTGACCGGCAGCGGATTGTACACAAACGGGGCGGGCGTTGTTCGGGTTCGCGCTCGAGATGACCCGATCCACACCAGCGTCACCAAGAGGCTACGGAATTGATTTTGACCGCCTCGACCGTGCGGGTTAGCCTCTGCGCACCCGCCATGTGTGCGGTGACGCTTCGACCGAAAGGGGCCCTTGGCAATCCGATTCTCGCTCTTGTACATCTGTGCCATTTTTATCGCGCTCGCCTGCCTGGCGACGGACGCCAGGGCGGCCATCATCTACTCCCAGACGCCGTCCAGTTACGGCACCCCTTACGCGTCCGACCGGTCGTACGCGACCGGAGACCAATACGGAGACCAATACGCGGACGACCTCACCATCCCGATCGCGGCAACCGCCCGTAGCGTGACGTGGCAGGGCGTGATTGCGCGTGGGGCGACCCCGCAGTTCCCGCTGTCGTTCGATCTGATCTTTTACGCAACCCGGGCCAGCACCGGCCTGCCCGACCCCGCGAACATCCTCGGCAGCACCACCGTGTCCTTCGCCTCCCGCTCGGCGTTAGTCGATACGGGCGTGGTGGAGCGTAACGGGTTCAACGTCTACGAGTTCAACGCCAACCTCACGCCCGTCTCCCTGCCGGGGGCGACCAAAGTATGGTTCTCGGTGCTAGCCAATACGTCGGACGACACGGACGACGACTTCTACTGGACGTCCGGGGTTCTGTCTCAGGCCACGGCGTACCGGAACCTTTCTTTACCTACTGGGCAATTTACCGCCTCCAATACGGGTCCCTATTACATGGTGCTCCGTGACACGGCTGTCCCCGAGCCTTCGACGACGGTCGCCGGCGCGGTCGTGACGGCCGGCCTGCTCGCCCGTCGCCGGAAGCCTCACGCGGCCGTCCACACCTGACCGGCCCACCCGAGACACGACTCCAATAGCGAAAGCACGACAACCGTGCGGCCGCCTCGTAGTTATCCGAACAGGGTCCTGCTCGCCCGCACCTGCCCCCGCCCCTCCGCCTCGACCAGCCGCCGGGACGCCAGCCGCTGGAGGTACGTGTCCCGGCTGCTCCGCTTGTACCCCGTCGCCTCGTCGACCTCCTCCCGACTCACCGCGGCCGGGTGGCGGTTGACCAGCACCTGGAGCACCCGCCGCTCCCCCTCCGGCAGCTTGGCCAGCCAGTGGGCCCGCAGCGCGTCCCCGGTCGGCAGCGACTCGAACGATCTGCCCAGCGCGGCCACGCCGGCGGCCGTCGCCCGCAGGTCCTCCCCGGCCGGCTCGGTGTACCCCCGCTCCCGGAGCCGCTGGAGGTAGGTGTCCCGGCTCGACCGCTTGTACCCGGTCAGGACGGTCAGCTGCTCCCGGCCGCACCCGCCCGGGTGCTGGGCGATCGCCGTCAGCACGGTCCGCTCGCCCTTGCGGAGGGCGGCGTCACCGGTGCCGGTGG
>JAQGHJ010000736.1 GCA_028288905.1 Phycisphaerales bacterium
CCGGTCGCGCCGAAATTGACCGTCGACCCGTTCAGGTTCCAAAAGGAGGGCGTCGCAAGAGTGGTCGCCGAACTGCCGATCGCCAGGGCCGTGCTCGTCCCGGACAGACCGGTCAGGCTCGACACGATTGCCCCGGTCTGGAACGGGGTGGACGCCGTGTTACCGCCGGCCGTGGTGACGGTCGTGAAGTTCACGCCGACCCCGCTCACGTTGATCGCGCCCGTGAACAGGGCCACGTCGTCGACGGCTCCCTTCGCGGCCGACGCATCGTTCGCGTAGCTGCCTGCGTAGACGCCGCCGGACCAGTTGGCAGCCGTGAACCAGCCGGTGCCGTTGCCCGACGCTCCACCCGTCCACGTCCGAATGGTCCCGGCCCGGGCGGCCGGTGCCGCCCACGCGGCTGTCGCGGCCGCTGCTAACGTCGCGACCCGTCGTCGGGTCGTCGCCCGCCGGCACCCGTCGCCCGCCGTGCCCCACGCTACCCAATGCCTCACCGTATACATATTGCCACTATCCTGAAAGCAACTAGCTGAAGAACAGAAGGGAGGCCGGACGCCCCGTCAAAGTGCCGAGCAATCTCCGCTCAAAGTTCCGAACCGCGGTCGGCATCGCCGGTCGGCGTCGTTATTGGGGGCAAAGGCGGCAACCCGGCCCCCGGCTACGCCCAAGCTCGGCATTTGGCGTGGCTGACGGTTCACCCGGCACTTCTGCCGCTTAACCGGGTCGTTGCCGGCCCGCCGGAGGCACCACAGAAATCTCTGGCGGCACTCCGCGACGTTATCCGCTAGTCCCCGTCCGCACCCTCGGCCGTAGCACGTCCTCGCGGCGAGCCGCCTCGCCACACACGCTCACGGGTCCACCACGTTGTCGGACAGGCTCCGGTACTCGACGTGGCTGTCGAAGAACACGTAGTTCCGCCCGGCGTTCTTCCCGCCGGCGTGGGACGTGTTCCAGATCCGGCCCTCGAACGGGGCCGTCGTGCTGTCGTCGACCAGCCCGAACGTCGCCGTCGCCGACGTCGGGAGGATGCGGGAGTCGACGTCGCTGAGCATCCAGATTTCGGTGACCGGGAGCTTCACGTCGACCGAGCTCACGCTCGCCCCGTAGACCTGGTTGATCCGCTTCGGCTTCTTGTTCGCGGCCACCGTGGTGGTGCCCCAGTACCCGAAGTTGTAGGCCGGGCGGTTCGTCGACTGGTTGTTCACCTTGTACCCGTACCCCACCACCTTGCCGGCGTACGTGCCGGAGATCGGGGTGGCCGTCTCCCGCATCTCGCGGGCGGACGGGCAGACCCAGACGTCCCGGGAGTTCCCCAGGAACGGGGCGAGGAACCGCTGGTTCGAGATCGTCCGGTCGGCGTCGGCCGCCGTCAGCACCGGCGTCTGCCCGGGGAAGTCGACCGCGTACGGGTCGAGCGCGACCGGCCACACCGCCCCGGGCAGCGACCGGTACTGCCCCTCGTACATGATGACCGCCGTCGCCACCTGCCGAAGGTTGCTCCCGCACTGGGTCCGCCGGGCCTGCTCCTGTGCCCGGGCCAGCGACGGCAGCAGGATGCTGACGAGGACCGCGATGACGCCGATGACCACCAGCAGTTCGACGAGCGTGAAGCCCGCGGCTGCGGGTCGGCGGCGGGCAGCGTTCTCCGGAGCAATTATCGCGACCATAGCAGTAGGCACCAGTCTAGTTGTAAGGGTGAGTCGGTTCGTAGCGGGTGGCGGGCCACCGGCCCGCCGGCCGCGTCGCGGGGGCAGCGGGTTTCCCCCGTCCCCTTAATGCGGCACGTCCAGGGCCACGCAATCATCGATGCGCAGCGAGTGGGCAACTTCACGGCCTCGGCGGGGCGTGTGGGGCACCTTCGCAACGAAGGTGCCGGGGCCGAGGCAGTTATAGATTCGGACGGGGCGTGTAAGCGGCTGGTGGGCCGACCGTCGCCGGACCGGGCCCGCGCCGGCGGTGGCCGCCGCCGCGGGCAGGCCGATCAGGCCGGGTCGAGCACGGGGTCGGACAGGCTGTGGTACTCGGCGTGCCCGTCGAAGAACACGTAGTTCCGGCCCGGCATCGTCTTGCCGGTGTGGGCCGGTTGCCAAATGCGGTCGCCGAACGACGTGGCCGTCGCGTCCAGCCCGAAGTTGTTCGTGATCCCGCTCGGCAGGTTGCGGGAGTCGACGTCGCTGAACATCCAGACCTCGGTGATCCCGAGCCGCCGCGGGGTCACCCCGTCGGCCTCGTACATGCCCATGACCTGCGTGATCCGCTTCGGCTTCGGCTCGATCGTCGTCCCGCTGTTCCAGTTCCCGAAGAAGTACTTCGGGAAGTTGCTCGGCTGGTTGTTCACCCGGTACCCGTACCCGAGGATCTTCCCCTTGTACGTCGACGTGCTCGACGACGGGGTGGCCGACTCCCGCATCTCCGTCCCGGCCGGGCAAAACCAGACGTTCCGGGTGTTCCCCAGGTACGGCGGCAGGAACGCGTCGTTCGAGATCATCTTGGCTTGGTCGGCGGCGCTGAGCACGCTGGCCGCCCCGCCCGGCGGGTTCACGGTCCACGGGTCGAGCACGACCGGGTACACCATTCCGGGCAGAGACTTGTGCTGCCCGTCGTACATGATGACCGCCGTGGCGAGCTGCCGCAGGTTGCTGGCGCACTGGGTCCGGCGGGCCTGCTCCCGAGCGCGGTTCAGGCTCGGCAGCAGGATGCTGATGAGCACCGCGATGATGCCGATGACTACGAGCAGCTCAACCAGCGTGAACCCGCCGGCCGATCGGCGGGCGACGCGAGTGCGGGTGACGGGACGGCGGGCGGCGATGTGCGATGTGTGCGAATCCACTGAGCGAGTCTCCGTGCATGTCCGGCGGGACCCTCATCCCGGTCGGACGGTCTGCGAACACCTCGGTTAAGGTCCTGCTCCGCACCGCCGACCCGATCGCGGGCCAGGGTCCTGTTGTCCTTGATCGTCTCGTCACAGATCCGAGGGCGGCGACCCGACGGCCGGTCCCTCGCGGGGCGCGGTCTCGGCCGCTGGCAGGGCTCGGGAATCGCGCCGCGCATCATGCGGCCTGCGGCCCATTGTGAGTCGGTGGGGCCGCGTCGAAGCGAGCCGAAAGCCAACGCGGGTTGACCGCCTGTACCTCGACCCGACCGCGTTCATATCGTTTAAAAGGCTGCCCCTTGGGACCTGACTCCGACGGTACGCGAGCTCCCGCTCGGCGGTTCGCAGTCAACACGGGTATTCTTGGGCTCGCTCGGAAACCGGTCCGAGACTGAAGTCGCCGACGGTCTCACAAGCGGCCCCACGGCAGCCCGAAAGCTTGGTCGCAGGCACCCGCAATGCCACCAGCGATCGCTGATGGCATCCGTGAGCCAGCGATAGCCCAAGCGATCGTCGCAGAAGCAACCATCAACGAGGGCGCCCGGCCTACGGTGAGATTTCGCGATGCGTTGTGCCGGCTCGCGGCTGTTGCCAGCCACAGTCCCCACCGAAATGAGCGCGTCGGAACGGACGAATGTATACAGGGATACCGACTTGCCTCGTGCGGTCAACGGGCTATAAAGCGCCACCGTCGCTATAGCCACCGCAGTTGCGCCCCTCGCTTTTCTAAAACACTTTGTTTCCCGCCGTGACCTTCAATGCTGGCTGGACGGGTCCGAGATGGGTTACGACTTGCGCGTTTCGCTTCCTGCACAAGGGGCCGTCCTTTTCGCCGCAGGACCGCCCGCGCACCGCGGCCCCGTCGCCGCACTTCGGGCCGCCGGACGTCGCGGCCACCTGCGCGAACTCGTAACATCAGCTCCCGTGTCCGACCGCTCGCCCAAGCCTAAATTCAAGCCCAAGCCTGCCGCCCGGCCGTTCGACCTGACGATCACGGCCGCAGCCGGGAAGCCGCTCGTTTCGTACCTGCGGCGGCACCTGACGGCCGCCCACGCGGTGCTCCGGCCGCCGCTGGCGGAGCTGTCGGTCGCGCTGGTCGGTGACGCGGCGATGGCCGGCCTGCACGAGCGGTTCATGGGGATCCCCGGGCCGACGGACGTGCTGACGTTCCCGCTGGACGCCGACGCCCGCGGCCGGGTGACGGCCGGCGAGGTGGTCGTGTGCGTGCCGGAGGCCCGGCGGCGGAGCCGGGCGGAAGGAACCACCGTCGAGCGTGAGGTGCTCCTGTACGCCCTGCACGGCATGCTGCACCTGAGCGGGTACGACGACCTGACCCCGGCCGACTACTCCCGCATGCACCGGGCCGAGGATCGGGTTCTGACGCGGATCGGCGTCGGGGCGGTGTTCGCGGGCCCGGCCGGGGCGGCAGCGTTTGCGGACAAGGCGGGGAAGCGGGCGGTGAAGCCACGGGCGGGCGGCGGACGACCGAGGTCGTAGCCGGACGTCGAGGCACCCGCTGCTAGCCGTCCCGGCCGTAGCTCTTATCCCCTCTCACGACACATCGGGAGTGGGAGCCGGAGCGGGCTCGGCCTATCGGATCGGGCACAACTCTCGCAGTCTTCGCAGACTTCTTCCCGACTTCTTTCTGCCCCTGCCGGCTTTCCGGACTGCCGGCCGGCGACGCGGCGGCGTACAATCCGGGCCACCGGTGGGGCGGGACACGCGCTCCGACCCGCCGGCCACAGCGATGAACGACAACCTGCGACGCACCCGCCTCCGCCCCCCGCGGACCTCGACCGGCCCTTCCCAGCCCCGACCGCCCGGCCCGCCCCACCGGGCGGCCGGCCGTCCCGCCTCGACTGAGCCTTGGCCGGCCGGCCTCGCCCCCACGGGGGGCCGCTGACATGTCCGCCCCTGTCATCGCCGCCGCCCTGGCCGCCTCGGCCGCCGGGTCCCTCGTTTTCTCTACCCTCACCTACTCGCTAAGGGAGCTGAGCCGGGTGCGGCTCGACGAGTACCTCGACCGCCGCGGCCACCTCGCCTGGCTCGAGCCGACCATGGACCACCAGCTCGGGCTGGTGTTCGTCACCGCCGTCTGGCGGCTGCTGTTCAACGTCGCCATCCTGCTCCTGTCGCTCGAGCTGGCGGCGGCGCTCGCCCCCGGGCCGGCGGCCAGCTACGTGCTGGCGGTCGTCATCGGCACGCTCGTCACCCTCGTCTGCTCGGTCATGCTCCCGACGTCGCTCGCCCAGCACGCCGGCGACGCGATCGTCGGGGCGGTCGTCCGCCCGCTCCACGGGCTCTACTACGTCATGTGGCCGGTCGCCAAGCTCATGCACGCGATCGACCGGCTCGTCGGGCGGGCGGCCGGGGCGTCCGTCGCCCCCGGCCCGGACAAGGTGAACCACGACATCCAGCAGGAGATCCTGTCGGCCGTCGAGGAGGGCGAGAAGGAGGGGGCGGTCGAGGAGGAAGAGCGGGCGATGATCGAGTCGGTCATCTCGTTCGGCGCCACGACGGCCGGACAGATCATGACCCCCCGTCCGGAGGTCGTGTCGGTCGAGTCGACGGCCACGCTCACCGAGATCCAGGCCGTCCTCGAGCGGTCCGGGCACAGCCGCATCCCCGTGTGCGACGACACGCTCGACTCGATCGTCGGCGTACTGTACGCCCGGGACCTGCTCAAGCAGCTCGGCAAGCCGCCGGACGCGTTCGACATGCGGTCGGCCGTCCGCCCGGCGTTCTACGCCCCTGAGACCCGCAAGCTCCGGGACCTGCTGCACGACTTCCGCTTGCAGAAGATCCACATGGCGATCGTGCTCGACGAGTACGGCGGGACGGCCGGCGTCGTCACGATTGAGG
>JAQGHJ010000753.1 GCA_028288905.1 Phycisphaerales bacterium
CGGGGGCCGGCCAGCGGGCGCCGACCCGCCCGCCACACCCGGCCCGGCCTCCCCCGGACCGGCCGGCGGCAGAGCGAGCCGTAAGCCGACGCAGGTCACGATTGTCGCCGCGATCGCCGCCCCCGCACGGGTCCACAGCCGAACCCGCCGCTGGCGGGCGAGGTACGCCCGGCCCGCCGCCCGCACGGCGGCATCGACGCCTGACGGGACGGCCGGGACCGGGTGCAGCCGGGCCAGGTCCGCCCGCAGCCGGGCGGGGAGGGCCTCGCCGTTGTCGGCGGCCGCGGACTCGTCCTGGGTCGGGTCGAAGGTCATGGTGGTCCCGAACGTTGAGGGGGTGGGGCGGCGGGGAGGTTCAGCCGGCGCGGATTTTTCTGCTCCGACCCGCCGGTCGCGCGGCCGGTGACTTTCAGTCCGTACCCGTGGCAACCCATGGGTCGCGGAGGCGGCGGCGGGTCTGGTCGGGTGCCGGGTGGTGTCGTGTACGCCCTATCCGCCCGAACCGACCGGGGAGAACTACCCGTCCTCCCAAACCCGCCACGGATGTCATTCTGAGCGGAGCGAAGGACCCCTCGTCCACCGTGCAACTACGCAAGCGGCTTAGGAACGGGGGAATGCGAAATGATGGCCAGTCGGTTCGCGAGCACCGTCGGAAGGCCACCCATTCACATTCCACCACCGCTTGCTTGCTGACCCAGTTGCACGGTGGACGAGGGGTCCTTCGCTCCGCTCAGGATGACATCCGCGGGTAGGCGTCCCGGGAAATCACCGACCGCCGACCCCTGACCCCCAACCGTCACCCCCGCCCCAACAATCTGAACAATCCCATCATTCCGGCTCGAAGTACGCCCGCGTCCGCGGGTCGGCCCGAAGGGCGGCCAACCCGTTGTGCAGCCGCGACTTCACCGTTCCAAGCGGGACATCGAGGGCCGCGGCGATCTCGGCCAGCGACAGCCCGTCGACGAACCGCATCAGCAGCACCTCCCGGTGAACGTCCGGCAGGGCGGCCAGCACGGTGGCCAGCTCCCTGCGCGGATCCGCGGCGGGCCCGCCCGTGCCGCCGTCGGTTCCGCGGGCGGGTTCGGCGACGAAGGGGTGCTCGCCGCCGGCCAGCCGCACGGTCTTCTTCTTGGCCGCCAGGGCCAGGTGCTTGACGACGGGGTAGAGGAACGTGGTCATGGCGGCCGTCAGCCGGAACCCGGGGACCTTGCGCAGCAGGTAAGCGAACGTCTCCTGGAGCACGTCCAGCGCGTCGGCATCGTTCCCGGCGAACCGCCGGGCGAGCCGGACGACCCAGTCCCGGTAGCGGAAGTAGAGCGCATCAAACGCCGACGGGTCGCCGCGGTTCAGGGCGGCGACCAGCTCTTGATCCGATCGTGGGTCGGGCGGCGGGGGCAAGGGCGGGGCGTGTAAGTTCGGGTCGGCCCGGGCAGCGGCGAATGCTGGGGGAAGGGGCCGGGAACCGCGACGCGGCCCCGCCCGCCACGCCAACGCTACCGGTACCGCGGCCCCCTTGACAACCTTGCCGCCCACGTCACAATGCGGAACTCGCCTCGGCGAACCGGCTACGGGTCCCCACCCGCCCGGTGGCAGCCATGGCGTTTTATTCAGTCAGTCCGCAGCGAGCCAGACGGAGCAGTCATGTACGCGATCATCGAAGAGGGCAGCAAGCAGTTCAAGGTGACGACCGGTGACACCCTTCTGCTCGACCGCAAGGTCGAAGAGGGCACCACCACCTTGAACCTCGAGCGCGTGCTGCTCGTCGGCGACGGGGCCGACGCCAAGATCGGAGCCCCGCTCGTGGCCGGCGCGACTGTCAGCGTGAGCGTGCTCGGCGAGGTTAAGGGCAAGAAGGTCATCAGCTTCGACTACAAGCGCCGCAAGGGCTACCGCAAGACGAAGGGCCACCGCCAGCAGTACACGCGGGTCAAGGTCACGGCAATCAACGTCTGATCGATCGGCGACGGGTCGGACTCGCTGCTCCGCCGCATCGAAACGAACCGCGGCGGCCCCGGATGGGGCCGCCGCGGTTCTCGCTTGCGCTCCACGAACAATTCTGCCGAGTTGGGCGTTGCCGCGGCTTGGGAGGATCGCGTGACCCTCCGTAATCGTTGGACGTCACTCATCCAACGGCTGCGGTGCCCACGCCCTGCACCCTGCACTGTCACCGCGGCACGCCGTTCCCGTTCGTGCCGAAGCCTGTCCCGTTCCCACCGTTGCCGACGAGCGACAGGCGGTTCTTACCGTGCTTCTTCGACCCCTGCATGAGGGCCCGGTCGGCCTCGGCGACCAGCGTCTCGACGTCGTGCCCCTCGTAGGGGTAGACGGCCAAGCCGGCGCTGATGCCGAGCTTGCCCTGACCGTGCTCGCCGAGCGCCGTGAACCGGGCGCTCTGGATCATCCGTTTGAACCGCTCGAACACCTGCACGGGGCTTTGCGGCGGGCGGGAGACGTTCCCACTCCGCGGCTGCCGCGGCTGCCGGGGGCCCTCCTTGTCCCAGAACACGACCGCGAACTCGTCCCCGCCGATCCTGGCGACGAGGTCGTGCTCGCGGGTGCACTTCTTCATCATCGCGGCCGTCTGCTTCAGGATCTCGTCCCCGACCTGGTGGCCGAACCGGTCGTTGTAGCCCTTGAAGTCGTCGATCTCGAACATCAGCAGGGTCACCGGGAAGTGCATCTGCCGGGCCTTGTCCAGGATCCGCTGGAGGAAGTGGCGGAAGTACCGGGCGTTGTACAGCCCGGTCAATTCATCAGTGATCGCCATCTTCTGCAGCGACGCGTGACGGGCCTGGAGCGTGACGGCCTTGGCGACGAGCGGGGCGAGGCGGTTCAGGATCGCCAAGGCCGCCGGCCCGTCCGCCTGGTTCCGAACCGTGGCCCGCAGCGTGCCGGCCGTCGGGATCGGCAGGGTCAGCACCTCGCTGCCGCCGTCGGTCGGGGCAGGCACCTCGGAGCCGGGCAAGCCGTAGGACAATTCGACGGCCGAGGCCAAGCCAGCGTTTACCTGTTCGAGGGCCCACGTGACCGGGTCGTGCGGGTGCTGGAGCAGCGCGTCTAGCAGGATGCCGCCGACGTCCGTCGCGTCCAACGACGCGGTCGCGCCAGAGTCGACCGACTCAGCGGTACTGTCGTCTTGCGACGACGGGACGGCGTGCGAAGGTGCCGGATCGTGCGTCGCCCGGTCGTCCGAAGACGGCTCGGAGCGAGGCGGCGGCAGCGTCGCCGGCTCGGCACGCTCCGCGACGGCGGTGACGGGACGCGGCGAAGCCAATCGGCCGCCGGGAGCAGAGAACACCTGGCGGACCGCGTCCCCGCTGGCCGGGGTGACGAGGTAGTCGTCGCACCCGAACCGGGTCATCTTGCGGCTGAGCAGTTCGAGGGTCGAGTGCCCGAACAGCACGAGCCGGCCGCCGCCGGCCAAGTCGCGGAGGGCGCGGACGGCCGCCTCGGGTCGCCGCTCGATCGGCTCGGCCGCGGCCAGCACCGTCGTGAACCGGGTGGCGGCCGGCAGGGCGGCGTTGGCCAGGACGGCGATCCCGTCGAACACCGACTCGGCCGCCACCATCGTCGCGCCGGGCAGGACGCTGGCGATCGCCGCCCGCACCCCGCCGGCGGCGTCCCCGATTAGGAGGATGGTCTCGGCCGAACGATCGGTCATAAAGGGCCTTACAAAGATGTCGGGACGGATCGGGAGGGAGCGGCGGCCGCGGGACGCGACTCGGGTACTCGGGCGGCCCGGCGGCACCGGTCCCGCCGTCACCGCATGCCGTCGCCGTTCGTCGGCAACGGCTCGGGGTCACCGAGCAGTGCCCGGAGTTCTGCGGCGCTCAGCAGCGGCTCGCCCGGGAACGGGTCGTCGGCCGGCCCGCCGCCGC
>JAQGHJ010000769.1 GCA_028288905.1 Phycisphaerales bacterium
CGCCGCCGCCGCCGCCCACGGGCTCAAGCTCCAGTCCGTGCTGGTCGGCAGCCGCCGGGCCGCCCTGGTCAACAACGTGCTCGTCCAGGAGGGGGGCGAGGTCGACGGGTTCACGGTCGAGAAGATCAGCCCCGGGGCGGTCGTCGTCCGGTCCGGGGTGTACCGGTTCGAGCTGCGGATGGACCAGTAAACGGGCGGGGGCGAAGCAGGAAGTTGGGAGCCAAGGGCGGGCTACGGCTAAAGGTGCCGTGTGCGGCGCCGGACGCGGTCTCGCGAGGCGGCGGTAAGCGCCTGCAGTCGTGGGGCTGAAGGAACTCGAACATGTTCGGTCGCCGTAGCCCAACGTCGTCCCCCGCCGAGCCCACGCCCAAGGGCGGCGCAGGCGCAACCGCCCCGCCGCCGGCGGTGGCCGACGCGCCCGACGCCGTCGTCGACCTTTGGTCTCCCGGGCAGACGGCGGCGCGGCGGTCGGTCGAGCAACTGCTGCTGGAGCGGGGGCAGGTCAGCGAGTCGCACCTCGTCCAGGCCCGGCAGGTGTCCGCCCAGACGCCGGGCAAGACGCTCGCCAGCATCCTGCTCGGCATGCAGGCGGCGAGCGAGGGGCAGATCTTGTCGGCCCTCGCCCAGACGCTCGACCTGGCGTTCGAGACCCCGGACCGGTCGAAGGTCGACCCGAAGGCGTTCGGGCTGCTGCCGTCCGACTACGTTCGCAAGAATTGCGTCCTGCCGCTGCGGTTCGAGGGGGAGGACGACCGGACGCTCGTCGTCGGGATGGCCGACCCGAACAACGTGTTCCTCGTCGACGAGGTCCGGCGGCGGACGAAGCGGGACCTGCGGGTCGTCGTCGTCACGACCGCGGACATCGCCCGGATCGCCGAGGCGATGGCGGCCGCCGCCGGCGGGTCGGACGGGACGGTCGACGACATCATCAAGGACATGGCCGAGGACGACGTCCAGGTCATCAAGGAGGTCGAGAAGGACGACGTCACGGACCTGGAGAAGATGGGCAACGAGTCGCCCGTCATCCGGTTCGTCAACTACCTGATCTTCGACGCGATCAAGCAGGGCGCCAGCGACATCCACGTCGAGCCGAAGGAGAAGGCGCTGAAGGTCCGGTACCGGATCGATGGCGTCCTGTTCGAGGCGATGAACCCGCCGCACGCGATGCAGCCGAGCATCACGAGCCGGCTGAAGATCATGGCGAACTTGGACATCGCCGAGCGGCGGCTGCCGCAGGACGGCCGGATCCGGGCCGTCGTCCACGGGCGCAAGGTCGACCTCCGCCTGTCCACCCTCCCGACCCCGTACGGGGAGAAGGTGGTGATGCGGATCCTGGACAACCGGTCGATCAACGTCCAGCTCGAGGACCTCGGGTTCTCCGAGGACTCGCTGGTCATCTGGAAGAACCAGATCGACCTGCCGCACGGGATCGTGCTCGTGACCGGCCCGACCGGCAGCGGCAAGACGACCACGCTCTACTCGTCGCTGCGGCAGATGGACGGGAACAAGCTGAACATCAGCACCGTCGAGGACCCGATCGAGTACCACCTGGCGTCGGCCACCCAGGTGCAGGTGCACGACAAGATCGGGATGACGTTCAGCGCCGCCCTGCGGTCGCTGCTGCGGCAGGACCCGGACGTGGTCATGCTCGGCGAGATCCGGGACGCCGAGACGGCCCGGATCGCCGTCCAGGCGGCGCTGACCGGGCACCTCGTCCTGAGCACCCTGCACACGAACGACGCCCCGGCGTCCGTCACCCGGCTGATCAACATCGGGGTCGAGCCGTACCTGATCAGCGCCGCGGTGAACGCGATCCTGGCCCAGCGGCTGGTCCGCAAGATCTGCCCCGGGTGCAAGGAGGAGTTCAAGCCGACCGACGAGATGAAGGAGTTCCTCGTCATGCAGGGGTTCGGCGAGGTGACGACGTACAAGGGCAAGGGGTGCGACCGCTGCCGCCGAACCGGGTACACCGGGCGGCTCGGCATTTACGAGCTGATGGTGATGGACGACGCGATGCGGGACATCGTCACCCGCAACCCGGACGTGAACCTGCTCCGCAAGCTCGCCCGGGAGAAGGGCCTCGTCTGCCTCCGGGACGACGGGTTCCGGAAAGTGGTTAAGGGCCAGACGACGGTTGACGAGATACTGAGGGTGACCGAGAGCGCGAGCTAGGAGCAGGCGGTACGCGGTAGGCGGCGGGCAGGGAAGAGCCGAAAGCCGAAGCCGCCGAGCCCCGTCGTCCGCCTCCTCCCGCCCCTTCCGTTCCGCCTGCCGCGTACCGCCTACTTCCTACTCCCATGAGCGTACTCAACGACATCCTCCGGAACGCGGTCGCGGCCAAGGCGTCGGACGTGCACGTGATGGTCGGATCGCCCCCGCTGTACCGGGTGAACACGGTCGTCGCCCCGAGCGATTTCCCGATGGTCACGCCGGAGGGGGCGGTCCGGCTGGCCAAGGAGATGATGTCCGACAAGCGGTGGGCCGACTTCGAGGCCCACCGGGACAGCGACTTCTCATACGAGATCCCGGGTCTGAGCCGGTTCCGGGTGAACGCCCACTACCAGCGGGGCACGGTCGGGCTGAGCATCCGGACGATCAACGACAAGGTCCGGCCGATCGAGGCGCTGTTCCTCCCGGACATCTGCAACAAGCTGACGTACCTGCCCCGGGGGCTCGTGCTGGTGACCGGCCCGACCGGCAGCGGCAAGAGCACGACGCTGGCGGCGATGATCGACTCGATCAACCGGCGGGAGCAGGGCCACATCATCACGATGGAGGACCCGATCGAGTACGCGTTCGTCAGCAACAAGAGCGCGATCGAGCAGCGGGAGGTCGGGGCGGACGTCCCGGACTTCGCCAGCGGGCTGCGGCACGCCCTGCGGCAGGACCCGGACGTGATCCTGGTCGGCGAGATGCGGGACCTGGAGACGACGAGCGCCGCGATCACGGCCGCCGAGACCGGGCACCTCGTGTTCAGCACCCTGCACACGGTCAACGCCCCGCAGACGATCGAGCGGATCATCGACATCTACCCGAGCGAAGAGCAGAACCAGGTCCGGTCGATGCTGGCGAACACGCTCCAGGCGGTCGTCAGCCAGACGCTGTTCCGCCGGTGCGACACGCCGGGCATGATCCCGGGCGTCGAGATCATGCTGTGCACGCCGGCCGTCCGGAACTGCATCCGGGAGAACCGGATCTTCGAGATCCCGAACATCATCGCCACGAGCCGGGCGATGGGCATGCAGAGCCTGGACGACTCGATCAAGCAGATGTACGTGAACGGCCACATCAGCCGGGAGGACGCCGTCGCCCAGGCGGCCCACCCGGAGAAGCTCGATCGAGCCTTGGCGGCATGACCGCGTGTATCTGACCCGTCAGTAGCCCGTGGTCCGTAGTCCGTAGCGGGGGCTGGCTCGCCGACTACTTACTGACCACGGACCACTGACCACGGACGTTTGCCATGCCGACCTACCGCTTCGAGTCTCGGACGGCCGCCGGGAAGCCGGCCAGCGGGACGCTGGCGGCGGCCGACCTGGCCGCCGCGGCAGCGCAGATCCGCGGCCGCGGCGAGTACATCGTCGTCCTGGCCCCGGCCGACGGCCCGTCCGCCAAGGGCGGGCTGAACGTCAGCCTGTCGTTCGGGCCCAGCGCCAAGGACATCCAGGCGTTCACGAGCCAGCTGGCCGTCATGATCCGGGCCGGCATCAGCATCCGGGCGGCGATCGAGGGCATCGCCGACCAGACCGTGAACGTGAAGTTCAAGGCGATGCTGACCCAGATGAAGAAGGACGTCGAGGGCGGCAAGCAGTTCTCCGACGCCCTGCTCCGGTACCCGAAGACGTTCAGCCCGCTGTACATCAACATGGTCAAGGCGTCGGAGCTGTCCGGCGGGTTCTCGAAGATGCTCGACCGGGTCGCCCAGTACCTGGCCCACCAGATCGAAACCCGGTCGATGGTCGTCGGGGCGATGATCTACCCCGGCATCATCGGGACGATGGCGATCGGCACGACCGTGTTCCTGCTCCTGTTCGTCCTCCCCCGGTTCATGAAGATCTTCGAGGGCAAGGAGGCCGCCCTCCCCGCCCCGACGAAGGTGCTGCTGTTCTTGTCCGCGTTCATGACGAACTACTGGTACGTGATCATCGCCGGGCTCGGGGCGGGGACGTACGGGTTCTACATGCTGCTCCAGACGGACGGCGGGCGGGCGTGGTTCGACAGCGTGAAGCTGAAGGTCCCGCTGTTCAAGAAGATGTTCCGGGCCCTGTACATCAGCCGCGGGCTCCACACGATGGGCCAGCTCGTGAACGCCGGCGTCCCGATCCTGGACACGATCAGCATCACGGCCGACATCAGCGGCAACCTGCACTACAAGCGGATGTGGAAGGCGGTGTACGCGTCGGTCAAGCAGGGCAAGAAGATCAGCTACACGCTCCAGAAGAGCCCGCTGCTGCCGAAGGCGGTCGTGCAGATGGTGAACGCCGGCGAGGAGTCGGGCAAGCTCGGCGAGGTGCTCGACCAGGTGGCCGAGTTCTACAGCCGGGAGTTGAAGTCCGTCATCAAGAGCGTGACGGCGATGATCGAGCCGCTGATGATCGTGCTGATGGGCGGCATGGTCGGGTTCATCGCGATGAGCATCATCCTGCCGATCTTTAAGCTGAGCCAGATCGTGAAGTGACCGCGTGCCGCCGCCCGCCCCGCGGTCCCCCGCGGGGGGCCGCTCAGTTGCCGCCGCCGGCCCGGACGAGCATCCGGGCCAGGTCCTTGTACGCCTCGGCGAACGCCGCGGCGTTCACGTCGTCCATCGAACCGTCGATCAGCTCCTCGATCAGCGCGAGCCGGTTGACGATCAGCGGCAGGTCGTCCGGCGTCGGGTGGCCGGGGTCGGTGAACCCCTCCTCGTTCAGGTCCTCGATCAGGTCCTTGCGGGCGTTCGGCGGCAGGGCCGGGTCGTTGATCGCCCGGCCCCACGCCTCCTCCGCGTCCGGGTCGCTCCCGACGAACGCCAGCGCGACGCGGGCGATTGGCTGCGGGACGTCGGGCTCGGCGACCGGGGCGGGGGGTGCGGCCGGACCGGGGCCCGCTGCGCCGGCGGCGGCCGCTGGCGGCGG